>NZ_PDYW01000012.1:0-65381 GCF_002743245.1 Sporosarcina sp. P26b | reverse complement strand
CTCATTACTACGCCTACCACGTGCAGCCGCCTACGTTAGATAGTGTGTAGAGCAGTTCTGATTCTTCTTTTGCAAGAATAAGGAACGAATACTACCAGGTCACTGGTTTCATCTACTATAAACCACAACCTGACTTGGCAAGTACTTAGTAGCGCAGGCACAACTGCGGGGTAGGCCGTGGCCATGAGACAGCTAGCAGCCCTACCGCTAGTTGGCTCATGGCTGGAGGCAATCCCCCACGTGCCTGTGCGGGTCCAAAGCACACCATCTTCAACGCCCAAACCTAAGTCGATCCACGACCCAACCCCAATCCCCTAACAACTACCTCTATACAAAAAAAGACGAATCCCCAAAACACAGGATCCGCCTTCAGTCTTTATCTCTTACTCTTCATCAAATTGATAAAGAGGTGTGCTCAAGTAACGTTCTCCGTTTGACGGAAGGATCGCTACAACTGTTTTGCCTTTGCCTAACTTCTTTGCTACTTGCAACGCAGCCGCAATTGCCGCACCTGAAGATACTCCACCGAGGATACCCTCTTCACGTGCCGCACGACGCGCAAACGTATATGCATCATCATTAGAAACTTTGATAACCTCATCATAGATTTCCGTATCCAACACTTTCGGCACAAATCCTGCCCCGATTCCTTGGATTTTATGCGGTCCAGGCTTACCTCCAGACAATACTGCTGAATCTTCCGGCTCTACCGCAACGATATTGATACCAGGGAAACGTTCTTTTAATACTTCGCCCACTCCTGTAATCGTACCACCCGTACCAATTCCCGCAATGAACGCGTCTACTTGATCCAGAGCATTCGCAATCTCAGGTCCTGTTGTCAGACGATGAACTTCGGGGTTTGCTTCATTATTGAATTGTTGTGGCAAGAACCAACCGTTTTCTTCTGCCAATTGCTCAGCTTTAGAAATTGCGCCTTTCATTCCTTCAGCTCCTGGAGTCAATACTAAATCCGCTCCGTATGCGCGAAGTAAGTTACGACGCTCTAAACTCATCGTGTCAGGCATAACAAGTACTGACTTATAACCTTTTGCAGCTGCAACCATAGCGAGACCGATACCCGTATTGCCGCTCGTCGGCTCGATAATTGTACTGCCTTCTTTTAAATTACCGCTCTTTTCCGCTGACTCAATCATAGCAAGCGCAATACGGTCCTTGACACTTGAGCCAGGATTGAAGAATTCTAGTTTCAAATACACATCTGCGTCGTTTGCACCTGTTAAACGATTTAATTTTACTAACGGTGTTTTACCTATCAAATCAATAACTGAATTTCCCACTCTACTCATTTGTCATCCGCTCCTAATACCTAGTATTTTTATATGTTTTATTAGCTTAATATTACTACCTTCTAATTAAGTTGTCAATCAAATAATTCAGAAGATTATAGTGTATCTGTTTTATTTGATAGCGCTTACTCTTGAGATTCTTTAGATAAATTATAAAACTACCCGCTACGCGAAAATGTATTTGGCAGCGGGTAAGTAGTTTACGATCTCATTAAATTAAATCTTGAAGTTCTTGCTCAGAGAAATGATACTTCTCTAAACAGAAGTGGCATTGAGCTTCTGCACCATGATCTTCATCGATCATCGCTTGTATTTCTACAGCCCCAAGTCCTTTAATCGCCTCGCTAAAACGCTCTTTGGAACAATCACAATCAAACTTCACGTCTATTCTAGTGAGAAATTCTACGTTTTCTTGACCTAACACTTCTGAAAGGATTCCTTCAGGTGTTAGTCCGTTGTCAATCATAGTAGAAATCGCCGTCATGTTCGCAATTCTTTCTTCTAGCAATACAATCGTTTCTTCTGTAGCTCCGGGCATTACTTGCAGTATGAATCCACCTGAAGCTTTGACTGTGTTGTCTGGATTGACAAGTACACCTAGTGCAACAGCGGACGGTACTTGTTCAGATACTACCATGTACTGAGTGAAGTCTTCCGCAATTTCCCCGGAAATAATTGGCACTTGCCCTGTAAAGTAATCTTTCATACCGAGATCCTTTACAACGGAAAGCATACCTTCCGTACCGACTGCACCACTTACGTCTAATTTCCCTTGTTCATTTAGAGGTAAGTGAGTTTGTGGATTTGTAGCATATCCGCGGACTTCCCCTTTTGCATTAGCATCCACAACAATCGGACCTAGTGGACCATTTCCTTGGATTTTCACTGTAATATTGTCTTCACCTTTTAACATAGCGCCCATCATGACGGATGCTGAAACGGTACGTCCAAGAGCAGCAGTCGCTGTCGGCCACATCTGGTGACGTTGTTGCATTTCTCCTACTGTTTCAGTTGAGCGGACTGCATATGCACGAATCTGTCCTTCGAAAGCTAGTGCTTTTACTAAATAATCTGTTGTCATTTCATTCTCTCCTTACAAATTTCTTTCATAAATTAAATGTAATCCTTTTAGTGTCAGGAAGTTATCTACTACATCAATTACTTTTGTTTCAGATGCAATCAATTCTGCCATTCCACCTGTCGCGATGACTGTAGGTTCTACTTTACAATCCTCTTTTATACGGTTAACAATACCTTCTACTTGTCCAACATAACCAAAGACAATACCAGACTGCATAGCAGCGACGGTATTTTTACCAACAACATGCTCGGGCCGTGCAAGTTGAACGCGTGGCAATTTTGAAGCGCGGTCAAATAACGCCTCCATAGAGATCTTTATGCCAGGCGCAATGGAACCACCCATGTATTCGCCGTTTTCGTTCACGTAGCAATACGTAGTAGCTGTTCCAAAGTCAACGATTATCAGCGGGCTACCATATTCACGGATCGCCGCTACCGCATTAACGATTCGATCTGCACCGACTTCGCGAGGATTTTCATACTTAATATTCAATCCTGTTTTCACACCTGGCCCAACGACCATCGGCTTCTGATTGAAGTATTTTTTACACATTTGCTCTAACGGGAACATAACAGGCGGCACCACAGAAGAAATAATAATGCCAGTAATGTCTTCGAATGAAAGCCCCACATGCTGAAACATTGCTTTAACTTGCATGGCGTATTCATCCTCCGTCTTATGACGATAGGTTTCCATACGCCAGTGGTACTTCAGTTGATCCCCTTCATATACGCCTAACACAATATTGGTATTACCTGTATCTAATACTAGTAACATAGTCGTTGTCCCCTCATACTTTGACTTTTTCCCGTACATCATATCATAATTCCACGTGTAGATACTGTAGATGTGTACTGACCATTTCCCTATCATTAAGAAAACAGCCGACTGTAAACAGTCGGCTGTTAGGTTCGCTTAGTCTCTGCGTTCTTCATCAATTGGTGGTAGTGTCTTATCTGTTGCTCCACCTTCACTTGGCAAGTCACCGATTGATGGGTCTGATGGTGCACCCGTACTATCAGGAGTCACGCTTGTTGAATCCGGTGTTTCATTCATTGCAGTTTCCACAGGGGATTCCACAATCTTCTTGTCATCATCGCTGCCATCGTTGTTGTCGTATGGGCGATCAGGCAAAGTACCGTGATCTTTCAAGTGATTGATTTGTTCCGCATCCAACGTTTCGACTTCCAATAGAGTCGTTGCGATCAGATTAAGCAATTCTCGGTTTTCAGTCAAGATCTTTCTTGTGCGTTCATATTGCTCTTTAATAATAATTTGCATTTCAGAATCAATTTCGTATGCGATTGCTTCAGAATAGTTTTGCTCAGAATTGAAGTCACGTCCAAGGAATACTTGGCCGCCTTGCGTCTGACCGAACTGCATCGGACCGATTTTATCGCTCATTCCGTATTCTGTAACCATCGAACGTGCAATACCTGTAGCACGCTGGAAGTCATTATGTGCACCGGTTGATACTTCGCCAAGCACGATTTCTTCTGAAACACGTCCACCTAGAAGACCCGCAATTTTGTCGAGGAGTTCAGGTTTTGTCATGAAGTAACGATCTTCTTTTGGAAGCATGACTGCGTATCCGCCAGCCTGCCCACGAGGAACAATAGTTACTTTATGAACGATTTCTGCATCATCGAGTATTAAGCCCACAACTACGTGACCCGCTTCGTGGAACGCGACGATGTTTCGTTCTTTTTTCGAAATGACACGATTTGTTTTTGCAGGACCTGCAATAACACGATCCGTTGCTTCATCAATATCGGACATATCGATTTTTAGTTTATTTCTTCTCGCTGCCACAAGAGCTGCTTCATTCAATAAGTTCTCAAGATCCGCGCCAGAGAATCCTGGAGTACGCTGAGCTAGAGCTTTCATATCGACTGTATCGTCAAGTGGCTTGTTACGTGCGTGAACTTTCAACACAGCTTCTCTTCCTTTAACATCTGGACGACCAACCGTAATTTGACGGTCAAAACGTCCCGGACGAAGAAGTGCCGGGTCCAAAATATCCGGACGGTTTGTAGCGGCAACGATGATAATTCCTTCGTTTCCTTCAAATCCATCCATTTCTACTAGCAACTGGTTCAATGTTTGCTCACGCTCATCGTGACCGCCACCTAAGCCGGCTCCACGCTGACGTCCAACTGCATCAATTTCATCAATAAAGATAATACATGGTGAATTTTTCTTGGCATTCTCGAACAAGTCACGCACTCGAGAAGCACCCACACCTACAAACATCTCAACGAAATCAGAACCTGAAATCGAGAAGAATGGTACACCAGATTCGCCTGCAACTGCACGCGCAAGTAATGTTTTACCTGTACCTGGAGGTCCAACTAGCAAGATCCCTTTTGGAATCCGTGCGCCTAACTCCACAAACTTACTGGCGTCTTTCAAGAAGTCCACGACTTCTTCAAGCTCTGCCTTTTCTTCATCTGCACCTGCAACATCATTGAAACGTACTTTCTTTCGATCGTCCGTTTGCAGTTTCGCTTTACTTTTCCCGAAGTTCATCACCTTGCCGCCACCGCCGCCTTGTGATTGGTTCAGTAAGAAGAAGAAAAGGATAATAATAATTATGAATGGTACAAGTCCTGTAAAGAACGATACCCACGCGCTTGTTTCTTTTGGCGGTAGGATGTCAATTTCAGTATTTGTCTTTGCGACTATTTCGCGAATGCCGTCCATATCATTTTCTGGAATGTTCGTTACGAATGTTTCACCTTTTTCGTAGTCGGTCATTTCCCCTTTTACTTCATACACAAGCTGTAATGGTTGGTAAGTTGCATTTTCAACTTTTCCTTGTTCCAGCGCTGTGATGAATTCATCATACCGAATTGGTTTCATCTTCGGATTTGGATTGTTAAGCGAACTGAATATCCCCATTATTGCAAGGAAGATCAATCCATATAAAAGAAAGTATCGAAGTATTCGATTCATCCCAAGCCTCCTCATCTCATTCAACAAAAACTAAACAGAAAACTATTGTAAATTTTAGCATAGATTAACACTACTTAACAAAAGAAATGCTTTATGAAAAAAGGCTTTCCTTACTGTCCGTTAAACTACGGTCAGAAAGAATAGATTTCCTTTTTCAATACACCGATGTATGGCAAATTACGATATTTCTCTGCGTAATCCAATCCGTACCCAACTACGAACGCGTCTGGTACATCGAAACCAACATAATCTGCTTTTAAATCTACTTTACGGCCAGTAGGTTTATCCAACAATGTAACAATTTTAATAGAGTTGGCTTTTCTGTATTTAAACAGCTCAACTAAATAATTCAATGTCTTTCCACTGTCGATAATGTCTTCAATGATCAACACATCGCGACCTTCTATGCTAGTGTTCAAATCTTTGATGATTTTCACTTCACCTGAAGAAACTGTTGCATTTCCATAACTAGATACGTCCATGAAATCCAATTCGATATACGTATCAATACGTTTGATCAGATCACTCATAAATGGTAATGCACCTTTAAGTATGCCGACTGCCAATGGAAACTTTTCACGGTACTCTTCAGTTAATGTTGCTCCGAGTTCCCGGACTTTCTCTTCTAATTGCTCTTCTGAAATTAAAACATGCTCGATATCTTGTGCGATCATCGGCCCGTCCCCCTCTATTTTATCTTGTCTCGCCTTCTCGCGTAATCCATATGTATGAATCGCCTTCCAGTTGGCAGCGCGAAAACATCTCACCATACCGTACACCAGGCACCGCACACACAGTACCGCTCGCTGTCGTAATGACAGGCTGCTGTTGTCTTTGCACGATCCCTATCTTTTCATCAATCAATATCCGCTTTATACGTTTTGGCTCAGACATTCCTTTGAGCAACATTCTGTCTCCGGTAATTCGCAACCGTGCAGTTAACGGCAGTTCCGACTTAGGCAATTGAAAATACCTAATTTCGTCTGAAGGTAAAAAGTGTTGGATCCTATGCGCATTGACATGATGCCAGTAAAATTGAATATTTCCCCACGTATGCCAAGTACCTTTCTCAAGGACTTTTGGACGAAGAGACGCTGTATCTATATCCTTTTTTGTAACTAGCAGTTTATCATATTGCCTGATAAACCGATAGTCATTTGCCAAATCAATTGTGACATTCCCAGCTGTGTTCGTAATATGCTGTAACAGTTCATCCACTAATGTAAAATGCCACTCAGCGTTCTCTGTTGCTGGTTCAGTCAGACATTTTAATAGTAGTTGAATCACTCGCTTTTGTAAAGCGTGGGGAATAGCAAGAAATGCCTCCCGTTGAAAAGAAGGAAGCTGTTCATCCGTATACGTAACAATCGATTGCCAATGTTGACTTGCAAGCTCACTCAGCAATTTTTCATCCGCTTGACGTTGCTCCGTTTGGCGTACCGTATTGACCGCAACAGATGGATTTTCCTCTATCAAGAGGGGTAGCACTTGGTGTCGCATACGATTGCGCAAATAATAATCTTGCTGATTACTGGGATCTTCCCGGAACTTTATTTTGCATTGTGTCGTATACGTGTACAGTTCGCTTTTTTTTAACGGAAGGAATGGCCGTACAATTTTACCCGAATGAAACGCGCGTTGTATCGGCATACCGTTTAATGATTGTCCTTTACTCAATTGAATCAATACCGTCTCCAGTTGATCATCTGCATGATGGGCTGTTGCGAGAACCGTGAACTGCTCACTTTTCATCGTTTGTTCGAAACGTGCATAACGCTGTTGCCGACAAACTTGCTGCATATTGCCACCCTGGCTTTCTAAGATAGCCCGAATAGGCACTTGTTCAGAATAAAAGGGTAGTCCGAATTCCTCGCATAGTTGCTTCACAACAAACGCATCTTCAGCAGATTCAGCTCCACGGAGCATATGGTCTACATGAATGGCCCCAACTTCAATGGCCAAAAATTGCTGATGCGTCGCAAGAAAGTGAAGCAGTGCGATGGAATCCACACCACCCGAACACGCGACCAGTACACGAGAGCCGGGAGGAATCAGTGTTTGCTTGTCGATAAACTTCAAAACCTTTTGCTGCAAACTTTTCATGATCCATCTCCCTCCTCTCTCTATTCTACCATTGTTTAGCTAGAAATGATTCGAGGTTGCTTATTAGCTTTTGACCACTTCGGCACAATATGACCGACTTTCATAACTAGAATCGTCCGATCATCTTCCACAGACTCAAATACCCGTTCCATCTCCATCATCACTTGATCATCACTTGATCCGCAATCGTTCGGCAGTCCATCTCTTTAAAGCGTTCTATCGTTTGATTCATGACGTCCTCCTGAATATCAAGCGGTATATCTCCATTAAATATACCATCCGTCATCATGACAACAATATCACCAGATTTCAACTTTTCATTTTTTGCTTCTATTGAAAATGAAGGTAAGAAGCCAAATGGCACCGTTTTGCTGTCCAACCGGATACAATCATCACTTCTCTTAATATAGGTACTCATCGATCCCGCTTTCCACGACCACAGCCGCCCTTCCTGTAAATCAATTAATGCTAAGTCGAGTGTTGCGTACATATCATCTAGCCCATTTAACGCCATCATATAATGTAATGTGTGAATTGCCGTTTCAGGATCCATTTTTTGCCCCAAGCATTCCCTCATCAATCGGATAACCTTTCTACTCTCGTGGTATGCATTGATATCTTGTCCCATTCCATCAGATAGCAGCACGGCCGACAATCCGTCGTGAATCTTGAATAACTCATACGCATCACCGCCATTGAACGATCCTTTCCCTGCTGTCGTGACAATATCATAGTCGAGTGAAAAACGAACCGCAGAACTAAAGGTCAATTGGACATGGGGGAACGGGAATGGTTGGTACGTTGATTTTGAAATATGCATCGGTTCGTCATACATTTCCTCTAAAATAGGCAATAATAAATACTCCCCAACAGTTGTCTCTGCTTCAAAGTCCGCTTTTTTCTCTGGCACCGATATTACAATTCTACAGGCACCTCGTTCTTCGGATAAAATATCTATTTGGAAAAACTCGATCCCTTGTGACTGCAATCGATTCGCAAGTTCTTCTTCGGCCAACTTATACGTAGTCAGATCTTCTTTCACTTCTCGCATAACTTTTTCAATGTGGGTACTCATATCGCGCAATTGTAACGCCAGCATCTTTCGTCCATGCTGTAACTGCCCCATTAATAATTTATTAGCCCCTCTTTCCTCCAATTCATTCAATAATCCTTTAAAGCGCAGACATTTATATTTCATCTGCTGTTCCACACGTACTCGTGCCGCTTTTTTTGTTGCGGAATAGGTGGTTTCCCATTCATTAATCAACGGTTCAATGCCATCCTCTTCATTTTCCCAACACTTACGGTAACGAAAACAGGATTGACAAATAGATGGTACTTGACTTGTTGCCGCCACTTCCTCTTCAGGAGACAGACGATCATTGACGAGTGTTGACATGAAATGAGCGAACTGCTGGAACTCCGCTAACTGTCCATCCAATTTATCCGCCAACCATTGTTGTCGTTTTTCCGATATCCCTTCTTGTTTCGGCAATAAAACTTGTCGTATTTGACTTAATTTACGTGAAGGAATCAATATAAACAGTAATGCCGCGGTACCGACTGTGGAAAAATGTACGGTATCAAGAGGCAATGTCGCATCATAAAGAAGGAAAAAGAGCGAAACAAAGACACTGCCGGTGATGATCCCAAGCTTCCCAAACCGTTTCAGTGAACCCGCGAGCAAACCAGTCATACCATATAACGCCATCATACCCGTGAAAGATAGTTCTGATACCCCTATAATCAATGCGATGATCATTCCGACAGTTGTAGCAAACGGCACTCCCCCAACGACAGCCGCTACAAAGATTGCGAGAAACAAGAACACACCCGCAACTGAAACCGTCCCAATCTGGAAACCGCCCATCCCTGTTGCTGCAAGCGCTCCCACTATACACATCGCACTGATCTGCTCAGGGTTCCATGGTCCGTATAGCATTCTTTCTATAGAAGGAAATGCAAGCAACATGAAAATAGTCATGAATAGCGCAAGCAATGCTTCTAATCCGATCGATAACTGAACTGCCAAAGGCAACATCCCGTCTCCGTACTTTACGAGTTGCCAGACCAGTTGCGGAATAATCATTGCCCCTGCTACAGCGATTGGAATTGACCTTTTCACAACAGGAATTTTAATAATTGAATGAAACAGCAATAATTGTGTTAGATGAATGACGGCTTGTCCGACCCCTAGAAATGCGCTGCCCGCCATCCCTCCTATAAATACATAAATCATATGTTGACGGTAGCGCATACTGGCCAACGCCCAGATTGGTAAGAAAAACGGAACTGCCATATCAAATACTACTGCTTGTGATAGAAAGAATGATCCTACTAAGAAAAGAAGGGCCGTCAGCAAGTAGACTTTTCGATTCATCAATTCTTGCCACGAAGCCCTGAACATCTGCACAAACGGTCGCTCCATATTGTCAATCATCTTCATTTCCCATACCCCCTATGTTCTCTTACATAAAACTATACATGGGAGTTGCGAGAAATTTTGTCTGTTCATGGCGGCATATTCGCAAAACATTTCGACGTATTCCGTATGTTTATTTTTTAGCAAAAGAGAGGTTGACAGTTGTTTAAATGCCTAGTATGATAAGAGACGTTGCGTTTGAAGTTGTATAATTTCAACGTGCAAATGTCTTGGCGGTGTAGCTCAGTTGGCTAGAGCATTCGGTTCATACCCGAAAGGTCGTGGGTTCGAATCCCTCCGCCGCTATAATAGAAACACGAAGACTCCTCTTGCTTAGGCAAGGGGAGTTTTTCTATGTGTTGGTGATTACATGGGCAAGTTGTTCGTACAAGTCAGTAGGATACGATGTTAGGTAGTGGTTTGACTAGCAATGTATGTGGGTCGGGCATTGGCCCCACTTCGGCGGTGGTGGTTGGCTTCCGCCTACCTTAGATAGTGTGTAAAGCAGTTCTGATTCTTCTTTTGCAAGAATAGGAACTGGTACTACTCAGTCACTGGTTTTATCTACTATAAACCACAACCTAACTTGTCAACCACTCAGTAGCGCAGGCACAACTGCGGGGTAGGCCGTGGCCATGAGACAGCTAGCAGCTCCACCGCTAGTTGGCTCATGGCTGGAGGCAATCCCCCACGTGCCTGCGCGAGTCCAAAGCATGACCCTCACTGCATTCAATGAACAAGTAAAATTCGAGCGACGATCCATTCTATATATCATTGACTATGCCAGAACAGTAAAAATGTCACACCCAGTTACTGATCTTCATCTTTTATAAACCACAATCTAACTTGTCAACCACTCAGCAGCGCAGGCACAACTGCGGGGTCGGCCGTGGCCAGGAGACAGATAGCAGTTCCACCGCTAGTTGGCTCATGGCTGGAGGCAATCCCCCACGTGCCTGCGCGAGTCCAAAGCATGACCCTCACTATATTCAATGACCAAGCCAAATTCGAGCAACGACCCAACCCCAGTCAATACATTCAAATACATTTTTAGACACAAAAAAACGCATGCTCCATAGTGCGGAACATACGTATAGGATGTCATCTGATTTTAGTTCACAGTTGAAACAGTCAGCAAGTTATCCCCTTCTAGCTCCACGACCGCCACGTTTGGACTCTGTCGCTCTCTTTAAGGTAGTTAGACGTTCTTCGCTGTCCTTCATGAACTTTGCCATCTTCTGCTCAAAGTTCTCTGGTCGTTCAAAGGCTTGGCTTGCTTCCTTGACGAGGTCTCGTTGGACGTTGTGGACGCTGTGGACGTTGTTCTGACTCAGGCTTCGCCTTACGGATGGAAAGACCGATTTTACCATCAGATCCCACATTCATTACCTTCACTTCAACCATATCGCCGACTTTTAAATGATCGTTTATATCTTTGACATAATTGTCAGCTACTTCACTAATATGGACTAATCCTGTGGATCCGCTTGGCAATTCAACAAATGCCCCAAAATTTGTGATCCCGGTTACTTTACCCTCTAACTTGCTGCCTACTTCAATTGACATAAAAAAAATGCTCCTCCTTAAGTTTTAAGCGGCTCGTAAGCCTATCAACCATATTGGCAGTGCCTGTATTTTACAGGCTCCTACTTATATTATAGCCAACAAAAAAAGAGTGTCAACTTGACTACTCTTTTTCGGACTCTTTTTCAGAAACTTTTTTCTTATCTGGAATGGAAAAAATGATCTCATTGGACTCAGAAAGAAAGTATTCCTTGCGTGCAAGTTTAGCAATATACTCATCATCATCCAAACGAATTAATTGCGTATTCAGTTGGTCTTGCTGTTCCTTCAAATCCTCTAGTATAGCCGTTGCTTGTTCTTTTTCCTTATGTTTGGCAGCCAGAATTTCTTTCTGTCCAGCATTCATATTGAATAAACTTCCAGCAACTACACAGACGATAACAAAAAATACAGCTAGTCGATTACGCAGACGTTTTTGTTGTGCTTTTTTAAAATTTTCTTTTTTTTGCATGGAGCGCACATAGTCTGTATCGATCGATGTTACATTCTTAGTTGAGGGCTTCTGTGTTTTTTTCATGGCGCACACACCTTTCTGGCGTAATTCTACTATTGCACTCTATTATATAGTACTCTGCATTTTTTTTGAAGGTATTTCCCTATGTTCTTTATTAATCGTGTGAATGGAGACATGATTAGTGACAAAATAGAGACTATTACATAGACAATACGTTGAATCGTCAGGTAGACAAGACGAATGATGAGCCAAATCGGCCTAAGCACCACAAGTAACAGTAGTCTACCTACGAATCTGACAGGACGATGGAAGATGGCAGCGTACAATAACAAGCCACTGACCTGGGCAACGGGGTCATACATTCTCCATGCCCCGTCACGTACCATAAGTAATACCAAAAAGGCTCCAATCCCTAACATAATCCAGATGATGCACTCAAGCCAGAATGCCCATCTTCTAATGAACGAACGTTTATCGCACGCGGCGACAATCGTTCCGAATAAATCCATTACAATTCCACCAGCAATCCCTGTCCCGATCATCGCCAACAGACTGAAGAACTGGATGGATAGGCTCATCCGAATAGTTTATGGAGGAAATTGCGTGAGCCTGCTTCTTCGTCGTCGTATTGCAAAGTTTGGACTGTGCCTTCAAGTGTTAGCAAGCCCTTGTCCACATCTAGATGTACAATACGCAGTTCCTCCCCACGGATTTGCAGTACGCCAAGCGATGTTCTAACGAGAAATTCCTCCTGATCAAAGCGGTCGATCGTTTTCACGGATGTGAGGTCCATTCTTTTGCGATTGCGCATCGTCACTACGTGGTCTCCTGATGGAATAGTATACATCGAGCTGTCTGTTTGAATCTGCATATGCGTCCCCCTTCTCTAGTACGTTCCCCATATCATATGCAGGGGCTTGGCCAAACATGACAAGCTGTTTTTAATTGAAGTACAAATCCCATTTCCTAGTCTAGCTATTAAAAAAAGACAACCCGACTACAGGCTGTCTCTTCGTTAATTAGTTTTAATTTTCGTCGTCTACAAATTCAGGCTCCACTTTCTCCAAGCGTTCTTCACTTGTGATCGTGTACATACCTGCCGCGTCCTCTTTCTTAGTAGACGCCTTCAGCTCATTAACTGTAGCATTGACAATTTTCTGACCGAAACGGATGGATAGCTCGTCCCCCGGTTTGACGACTGATGAAGCTTTGGCTACTTTTCCGTTAATCGTAATTCTCCCTTGGTCCGCTACTTGCTTTGCGAGTGTACGGCGTTTGATAAAGCGAGATACTTTAAGAAATTTATCTAGTCTCATTTGGATTCTTCCTTTCGTTTGGCCTGTTGCCAGAACTCTTCAAGTTCCTCTAATGTATAGTCTTCAAAACTGCCGCTTCCTTGTTTAACGGACTGCTCCACAAATTGAAAACGGGATTTGAACTTTTTATTGGTATGCCACATCGCTTCTTCTGGTGAGATCTTGAGGAATCTTGCGATGTTGACGATAGTGAATAGGACATCTCCTAGCTCGTCCAGTTGTTGCTCCACTCCGCCGTTATGCACTTCTTCCTGAAACTCTTGCCACTCTTCTTGGAACTTGTCGAAAGCTCCTTCTATAGAAGGCCAGTCGAATCCTACTTTGGCTGCGGTCTTTTGATAATTATAAGATGTCAGCAAAGAGGATGCCAATCGTTCTTGTCCTTCTAACAACGTAGATGTTTGCGGTTTCTCTTGGTCCTTGATCGCTTGCCAGTTCTTTAACACTTCACCTGTAGTGTCAGCTTTAGCTTGCGCAAATACATGTGGATGGCGACGAATCATTTTAGCCGCGACTGTTTCAAGTACGTCTTCCATCGCAAAATAGCCATTATCTTCGCCGATTTGCGCATGAAGGAAGACTTGTAGTAATACATCTCCTAGCTCTTCGATGATCGCGTCATCATCTTCTTCATCAATCGCCTGAATCAACTCAAAGGATTCTTCGATTAAATAACGCTTCAATGATTCATGCGTTTGCTCGCGATCCCAAGGACAACCATCCGGTCCACGCAAAATGGCAATGATCTCTCTGAATGAACTCCACTCTTTTAGTCGCTGTTCATTATCCAGAATGGGTGGTACATAAACTGTCGTCAAGTTATTCAATGTCACTGTGCGATCAAGCTCGAACAACGGTACTTCAGTCAGTTTTTCATCTTGGGAACCCGCTGATGTAACAATGGTCACAACATGATGGTCAGGGTACTTCTCCATCAAAGACAATTTCACGTCCGATGCAATGAATGCATCGTAGACTTGTCCAATTAATACGTGCTGATCCATGCGTACATCATCACGTTTCAAGTCCGTGCCATCTAGTAGCTGAAACCCTTCGATTGGATCGATACGGAGTGCCGTGAAAATCGGGTCAAGAAAGCTGCTGCCCCCCGCGATATGAAGTTCAATTTCACCTGTACGTTCTTTTTCAATTAATAGTTGAACTGTACGTTCCGCCACAAGCGGGTGTCCTGGCACAGCGTATGTAATTGGCTGATGCGCACTCATTTCAAGAAGTTTGTCGACGATTTGCTGATAGACGGCTTCAAATGAATCATTCGCTTCATAAATTGAATCGAAGCTTTCCATTTCTACCCCTTCTAAACGCAACTCCGCAACGACGGGATGCTCTTCCGTCCGAATGTAAAGATGGTCC
Source organism: Sporosarcina sp. P26b (assembly GCF_002743245.1). Classification (NCBI taxonomy): domain Bacteria; kingdom Bacillati; phylum Bacillota; class Bacilli; order Caryophanales; family Caryophanaceae; genus Sporosarcina; species Sporosarcina sp. P26b. The sequence goes on along the minus strand of NZ_PDYW01000012.1, from coordinate 50,782 downwards.
GCTTCTTTTAATAGGCGATACGTGCCAAGTGACAATTGTTCCAAATCACTTGCGCCCAGTCCGATCACAGTTATTTTATTCATATCATTCACCTTCTATTTTTAGTTAGCCATAGTTGAGCAGTCGCCAATCGTTTTCCGAAAGGTAGTAAATACCACTCTTTTTCTTTCATTATACGTGATTTCAAGACGACGAAAAGAAATATGATCGCTCCAATTGCGACAGCTGATACGGCTGTTAATGTTGAGCTAATACGTGGTGACAGGCCAGCAAATAGCCAATAGTCAGCGGTGAACATCCACGGAATCAGTACTCCTGTCATGGCCACACCTGCAATAAGCAACACGGCGTAAAAACGGCGCGGTGCTAACGGGAACTTCCAAAACCTTTTGAAATAGATGATCAATAACACGGCAACGATCGCAAACGCGATGGCACCTGATGCGGCTGCACCTTCAATTCCATATCGTCGTACCATCCATGGTGTAGTCGTTAGTTTGATTGCGATGCCAAGCAACATGAGTAATAACGGCGCTCGTACTTTTCCGCTTCCTTGAAGAATAGCGGTTAGTGGTAAAATAATCGACAACCAGAAGATCTGGATGCAGAAGATGATCAGCGCGACAGAGCCTGTTCGCGTCTGGAAAAGCATTTCATTGACGAAAGGCAGTACCAGAACCAATCCTATTGTCGCAGCCCACCCGAATAAAATAGATGTCCTGAATGTCAGACTTATAAACGGCAATGCACCTTTTCCGTCCCTTTTGGATGCGTGATGCGCAATTAAAGGAACAAGTGCTAACGCTAATGTAGAAGCAAGTAAAATACCCATTTGCGCAAGCGGCTGTCCTCGGTCATAGACGCCTTTCATTTCCATGGCAGTCTCACTCATCACACCAGCCTCGACTAATGCATTATAGATCGTGAAAGAATCCACTAACTGAAACACCAATAAAATTAATGAACTCGCACTGACACCAATGCTGATTTTGGTCAGATCTTTAATTACCCGCCACGGCTTTACAGTCGCTATCGCCATACGCTCCCGCTGTAGAAAGAACCTTGTTAGAATCAATACACCTACCGCTTCTCCTGCCACTGCGGCCCACATCGTAATTTCTCCTACTTTATAAAGCGAAGATCCTGCACGCAACGCAATCCACGTACCTGCCAACACGATCACAACCCTGAACAGCTGCTCTGAGACATTCGAGATGGCTACAGGTATCATTTGCCCCTCTGATTGAAAGACGCCCTTCAGCACAGCAAGGAATGGCAACACGAGCACGATGTACGCTCCAGTCTGCAAAACAGGCGCCAAAGCAGGGTCTCCCATTAAATCAGCGAAGAAAAATGATCCCGATCGTAACAATAGAAAAATCCCTACTGATAACGCGAGAAGATAAGCGAGCGATATTCGTAAAATTCCGCGTGACTCTCCAGGACCTTTACTCTCTGCGAGCATTTTAGAGACTGCGACAGCAAAACCTGAAGATGTCCATACAATAAATATTCCGATAAACGGATACACTTGCTGATAAATATAAAAACCTTTATCTCCAACTAAGTTTTGAAAAGGGACTCGATAGACCGCGCTCAGCACTTTGACAATGACGGCGGCAATCGTCAGAATCGACGCACCCTTCATAAACGACTTCATATTCCATTTAGTCAACGCCATATATGCGCCTCTTTCATTTGATGATGGTTCCTAGTATACCATTTCATTAGAATAGGCGTGTGACCGCAATCAATAAAATAATGACACCACTCATGAATGTCCCGAACTGGCCAACTGACATCTTGCCAATTTGCACACCTGCCAGTTTTGCGCCCAATCCTACACCAATCGATAATGTGATGTAACTACCCACAGCCGCCGACAGCGCGATAGCTAACGGTGATAATGCCAAAAGCCCCGCACCCACTCCGTTCGTCAAAGCGTTCGCGGAAAGCGCAATCCCAAGTAACAAAGCTTCACCCAGACTAATATGCGAAGAACCGTCAAAGTCCATTTTTTCGGGTTCACTAAACACATTCGCTTGATGTTTTCTCTGTTGACGAAATGCGATCACCATGATGCGTATTCCGATGGTGCTGAGCACAGCAAACGCTATGAGATCAGGCAATATTCCTGGTAACAATACAGCTAACCATGCGCCTGAGACGATGCCGATTAAACTGAAAATGAAACAAATTGCCGCAATGAGTGCATTTGAAGTGGGTGGAATTCGAACTCGCTGTACACCGTAAGAAAGTCCGACTCCAAAGTTGTCGATACTAGATGAAATTGCAAAGCCTATGATCAGTAGCCAAGTCATTCCGCTCCCTCCAGCCTATTTGGTTTTATCATACTATACGTGCACAACGAGGCCGGCGTGTGTGCGCTAGGCGCATAGAGGAACAAACCTTAGAGCGGTTGCACAGTGTTTATGATCGCTTAGGGAGTACGATAGAGCACTCGCGCATGTAGATAGAGCGGAAGTCGGGCGCCATAGAGCGGCTAACTATGAACTATGAGCAGTTGCAGGAATTAATGAGCGCCCGACTGTTATCAGTAATTCGGAAGCCTTCGATAAAGAGTTCAGCCCGAAAGTCGAACATCGCTCTATCCTTTTCATCCACTCACTCCATAAAAAAACGTCTTCCCTATACTTGTTAGGAAAGACGGGTCATTATTCATCTTCATCTGGGTGTGGGCAAAATCAGTTCCTTTGCAACGGATACACCTGAGCGCATGGCGGCTTTACCTACCGCATGTGCAACAATTGTTGGAATACGATCATCAAATGGATCCGGAATGATGTAATCATCACGTAGATCTTCATCCTTGATCAAATCCGCAATCGCGTACGTTGCTGCGAGCTTCATCTCTTCATTGATTTCCGTCGCTCTAACGTCTAGTGCTCCACGGAATATTCCTGGGAATGCCAAGACGTTGTTGACTTGGTTAGGATAATCGGAACGGCCTGTTGCAATAATGCGCACACCGTATTCTTCAGCCAACTCAGGCTTCAACTCAGGCATTGGATTCGCAAGACCAAATACGATTGGATCCGTATTCATTAGCGCAATCAATTCCTTCGTTAGCAAGTTTGCAACGGATACACCAACGAAAATGTCTGCACCTTTCATTGCGTCTGCTAATGAACCTTCAATCTTCTCTCGATTCGTGACGCGTGACATTTCATGCTTCACACTATTCATTGCGTTCTCTCGGCCTTCATAAATAATTCCTTTTGAATCACACATAATAATGTTTTCGAAGCCCATACTCAACAATAGTTTTGTAATCGCCACTCCAGCGGCACCGGCACCGTTCAAGACGATTTTAACTTCTTCTTTTAGTTTCCCCACTACTTTCAATGCGTTAAGCAATCCAGCTCCTACTACGATCGCTGTGCCATGTTGATCGTCATGGAAAATTGGAATACTACATTCTTCACGCAATCTACGTTCAATTTCGAAACAACGGGGAGCAGAGATATCTTCCAGATTTACCGCACCAAATGTTGGGCTAATTGCTTTTACAATATTAACGATTTCATCCACATCTTTTGTATCCAGACATATAGGGAATGCATCGATCCCTGCAAATTGCTTCAGCAATAGTGCTTTTCCTTCCATTACCGGTAAAGCAGCCTCAGGGCCGATATCTCCTAAACCAAGTACAGCCGTTCCATCTGTTACAACTGCAACTAAATTCCCCTTAATTGTATATTCATACGCTAGTGATGGGTCGTGAGCGATCTCTACACATGGTTCAGCCACTCCTGGCGAGTACGCCAAACTCAAATCCTCTTTATTCTCTAACGGTACTTTCGAAACGACTTCCATTTTTCCATTGTGAATTTGATGCATGTGTAAAGAAGATTTATACTTCCTGTTCATAATATCGCTCTCCCTGTCCGGTTTTTTATTGTTCCTTCGTGTTGGTAGTGATTATAAGCGCAAACGCAAACCAATTACAAGCATCAATATTCTTTCAAATCAAAAAATTGAAAATTCGTAAGCGGTTACATTCCCTTTGTCAAAGGTTTTATACTGGTTTTAAAAAAAGTTAAAAAAGTTTTGACATTTGCACTTTTTAGTAGTATGTGAAACTTTTCACTTTTGATTTTATGGCTTGTGAAGCCCTTCACTAAGCGGTTTTGTGAAATCCTTCACGTAAAAATTTTATACTTAAAAACGGAATTATACAGTCAGTATGTGAAGTATTTCACTTTTTAAATGAAGAAAAAAATTGAAGCTTTCGGAAGATATATTTGGGGTAATGTAGGTTTTTTATGCGATTGTTTTCAATATTTCATTAATATATTATAGGTATTGTGACCACCCTATACGTACTCTCAATCTATAAATAATGTAAAACATTCAACCAACAATAAATTAGACGATAAAAAAACTCACGGTAGATGCATCTACTGTGAGTTTCCATTAAAAATTTTACACATTTATCAAACTCGCTTAGTTTTCCATTTGTTTTGCCAAGAAGTTGGCTGCCGTCTCTGCAGCCTTTTGTTCAACCTCACCAACAAAGTGAACCTTTGACAGCAAATAGATCGCGCCTATTGCATCACCATTTGTAATAATTGGTGCTATACAATAGGATTTAACCTGCTCCACTTGACCGGGCACCCATTCGACCGTCTTTTCGTGTTTTTCCATGATAGTGGTCCTACCATTAAGAATCTCATCACAAATGGGTGACAATTGGCGGTTCATATAATCTTTCTTGGCAAGACCCGCCACCGCGAGCATCTCGTCACGGTCACTGATCAACGCCGGCGTACCAATTGTTTCGTAAAGTGATTCCGCATATTCCACAGCAAATTCACCAAGCTCTGATATAGGTGAATACTTCTTTAATATGACTTCCCCTTCACGATCGGTGAATATTTCCAAAGGGTCACCTTCACGAATGCGAAGTGTCCTTCTAATTTCTTTTGGTATCACAACTCTACCCAAGTCATCAATTCTGCGGACAATACCCGTTGCTTTCATGTATAATGCCTCACTTTCTCGAAATGAAATGTATTTCTGAGAGTAGTATGCATCAACATTGGTCATTTTATGCAATCAAGGTGTTACAAGGCATCCGAAGATTCAACTTCCTTTGCCGTTTCCTGCATCGTGTGTACCATATCTTCAACCATATCGAACTCTGTGAACTGATTGGACTTCTTTTCATTCACGGTTACAGTAATTTGTCCGTTATCAATCGTTAGTCCAACCGCATGGCCAAACTTCAACGAGCGTTCCATCAGTTTTGCGCCGTCAGCACGAGCTGTTCCTTCTTCAGATAAACGAATTTCTACTATACCTTGCACATTTTTGATGGAGACCACGCCAGCATCACGTCCCCAAGCCTTCATGCGTCCAACGCGTAGCAATAGGTCAGCTTCAAATGGCATATCGCCAAAGCGATCGATCATCTCGTCGACGAGCTCCAAGTAATCCTCATCGTCCGTAATCGCTTTTACGCGTTTATACATTTGGATTTTTTGATAACCATCTTGAATGTATGTTTCAGGCAAGTATGCATTAATAGGCAAGGAAATTTCGACATCCACTTTGTCTTCTTTGACAACACCGGTCTGTCTTTCTTCTATCGCTTCCTGTAGCAATTGCGAATACAAATCGAAACCGACTGAATCAATAAATCCATGTTGCTGTGAGCCAAGTAAATTTCCTGCCCCCCGAATGGATAGATCACGCATCGCAATTTTAAAGCCAGATCCAAGTTCAGTGAACTCTTTAATTGCCTGCAAGCGATTTTCCGCGACTTCAGTCAACACTTTATCACGCTGATAGAGCATATAGCTGTATGCTACACGGTTTGAACGGCCGACCCGTCCACGCAATTGATAGAGCTGTGATAGCCCCATCCGATCCGCGTCATGAACAATCAACGTATTGACGTTCGGGATGTCGATTCCTGTTTCAATGATGGTTGTCGTAACAAGCACATCGAATTCCCCTTCAAGGAAACTCAAAATCACCGCTTCCAGGGCAGCTTCCCCCATACGACCGTGTGCAGAGGCAATACGCGCTTCAGGTACCAAGTCACGGATTTCCTGCACTTTGCGATCCATATCTTCTACGCGATTATATAAATAGAAGACCTGTCCGCCGCGGCCCATCTCTCGCTCAATTGCTTCTCGTACCAAACCACCGTTATGTTCCATGACATATGTCTGGACAGGGAAGCGATTGGCTGGTGGTGTTTCAATGACAGACAAGTCACGTACGCCCATCATCGACATATGCAAAGTCCTTGGGATCGGTGTAGCAGTCAATGTCAAGACGTCTACGTTATTTTTCAACTGCTTCAACTTTTCTTTATGTGTTACACCAAAACGTTGCTCTTCATCGACAACGAGAAGCCCAAGATCTTGATACACTACGTCTTTTGACAATAATCGATGTGTTCCGATCACAATATCGACAGTTCCCGCTTTCAGTCCTTTGATCGTTTCATCTTGTTCTTTCTTCGTGCGAAAACGATTAAGTAATGAAACGGTTACAGGATAATCTGCGAAACGTTCTTTCATCGTTTCGAAATGTTGCTGTGCCAAAATAGTAGTGGGAACCAAAAAGGCCACTTGTTTACCGTTCGTTACCGCTTTAAATGCAGCACGGATCGCAACTTCCGTTTTTCCATACCCTACATCCCCACATAACAGTCGATCCATTGGTCGTATACGTTCCATATCTTTCTTGATTTCGTCAATGGATTGTAACTGGTCTTGCGTTTCTTCATATGGGAAAGCATTTTCAAATGAACGTTGCAAATCATCGTCTTCACCAAAAGCAAATCCTTTTTCTGCTTCTCGCCTTGCGTACAACTTGATCAAGTCATCTGCAATATCTTGTATGGCTGCTGTCACTTTGCGCTTTGTTTTAACCCAATCGGTACCGCCAAGTTTATGTAGCTTTGGCTCTTTTTCACCGGAAGCGACATACTTTTGAATTAAATCAATCTGATCAGCAGGAACAAAGAGTTTATCTTCACCGCGGTAACGAATATCTAAATAGTCTTTCTGGATGCCTTTGACATCAAGTGTAACGACGCCATAATATTTCCCAATACCGTGATGAACGTGGACGATATAGTCGCCTGGCTTGATTTCCGAGTAACTTTTGATCCGCTCCGCGTTCGTTAGTTTAGGGGCTCGTGCTTTACGTTTCGGCTTGCCTGTAAACAGTTCTGCGTCTGTAATAACCGCAAGTTTCTGAAACGGCAATTCAAATCCCGCAGACAAATCCCCTTCTATAATCGACAACATACCTTCTTTACTAGGCTTACCATCTATTACTGCTTCTATATCATACTCTCGTAAAATCTCTTGGATCGTATGCATTCTTTCATTTGAAGAAGCTAATAGAAAGACGTTATATTTACCTTGCTTCCAACGTTCTATTTCACTTTTCAGCAGTGGCATCTGGCTATGGAATTGTTGCATTGGCTTACAAGAAATTGAAATAGATTTCTTAATAGTAAATCCAGGTACCGCACGGGTAAATAATGATAAATAGAATCGTTGCTGCTTAATACCCTCAAGAACTTGTTCGTATTTCCACGCTAGTTTCGTATCATGTAGCATTTTCCCGTCTTCAAGCATCGAAAGCTGATACTCCTGCTCTTCTGACTCCAACGTAGCCACCGATTCTTGTATGCGGCCCAATTCATCAAAAATGATAAGACCGTTTGTCGGCAAGTAATCAGTTAACATCGCACTTGCTTCAGAGGAAAATGACGCGTATTTCTTCATCGCTTCTGGCACAATACCATCTTTCATCATGCCTATATCTTGCATAATCGTCATCAATAATTGCTGTTGCAATTCTTCACTTTTAATTTTAGTTAAACTTTCGCCCAACGCTTGCTCCACTTTTTGTGAAACTTGTTGTAATTCATCAGGTGTCCAGATAAATTCGGTCGCTGGTAACAAAGTAATTGAATTCAATTTACCTGTAGAACGCTGATCTTCTGCCGAAAATGTTCGGATCGAATCAATCGTCGTATCGAATAACTCAATACGTACAGGTTCTGCCATCGTCAGCGGATAGACGTCTAATATTCCACCACGCAACGCAAATTCACCCGGTGCACTCACCAGGTCTTTTCGTATATAGCCCATGGATACCAGCTTCTCGAGCCAAATCCCTATATCAATCTCTTCATCTGTCGTAGCCGTTACATAGTGCGCCAACCAGCGCTCCTTTGACGGCAATAACTTGCGCAAGCCCGCAACTGGTGTGATATATATACCACTGCCTGTACGCGCCATGTGATCTAACGTGTCAATCCTACCTGCACGCAGTTCATAACTAGCGAATGAAAAGTCTGCGGCAACTAATTCTTCCGCTGTATACAAGTGAATATGCTCATCACTAACCAATTTACTTAAATCTTCATATGTTCGTTGTGCCTGCAGCATATTGGGTGAGACGATCAAGACAGGACGTGTCAGTGACTGCTGAATTAATTTAAAGAAAATCGCTTTGGAACCACCTGAAAGACCTGTAATCAACTGCTGATCCTGTCCATCTTCCAAATCGTTCAGCAAGCCTTGAATCTCTTTCTCTTCCAGAAAAAGTTGTTCTATTACTCCCACTCGACTCCTCCTCCTTATCTATTAAATTAGTGCATCTATTTATGTCGTTCAGAATACTTTATGCACAAAAAGCTTTGGCAATCAGCGCCAAAGCATCTGTTACTTATTGTAACCATTTCTTTAAGGTGTAATAATCCGGGAACGTCTGCAATGATTGCTCGCAGTGTTCACAAATACATCGTATGTGCAAGCCACCATCCGGATCTACGGATAAATATGAACTTTTATCTGCGTCGTCTAACTGACTAATAGTTTCCTTGGCCGATTCAAATGGAATGGAACCCATTTCCGTCTGGCAGTGATTGCAAGAATAACGGATCATACTCTCTTCACCTTCCTTTTTCAAAGTATAGGCAAAGAGTGTCCGTATTATGCTTATCCGTTAAATTTATTCATCACTTCGAGGAATGGTGTCTTTTTTGTCGTCCATTCTTCACAAGCATCTGCACTTTTTTGTATCGCATCTTCAATCAATGGCTGCTCGTCTTTGCTAAACGGGGATAATACATAGTCAGCAACTTTCATACCGCCAGTCGGACGGTCAACACCGATACGGATACGATTGAATTCAGACGTGCCTAGGTGTGCAATGAGCGATTTCATGCCATTGTGGCCGCCAGCACTTCCTTTTTGTCGAAGTCGAATCTTTCCTGCAGGTAAATCTAAATCATCGTATAACACAACAATTTCTTCATCATTCACTTCAAAATAATCCGCTAAAGGGCGAACGCATTCTCCAGACAAGTTCATATACGTCATCGGCTTCAGTAAAACCACTTTTCCTTCAGACGTATGGACGGTTGTAAATAGCCCATTAAACTTTTGCTGGAACGCTGGTGCTTGAAAGCGTTTAGCTAATTCATCAATGACTTGAAATCCAACATTGTGACGCGTGTTTTCATAGTTCTTCCCGGGATTTCCGAGACCAATTAGTAATTTCATGTTTTTCTCTTCCTTTTCTAAACGATATATATACATAGAAAAGGAGCGCACGGTTTACACTCGTGCGCCCATTTTGTAACTTATTTTTCTTCTTTATCTTCACCGATTACTTCCGGCTCTGCTTCAGTGCTTTCAGTAGCTTCATCCAATGCTTCTAGTTCAGCTTCAGTACGTGGTGCAGAGATTGTTACTAATCCTACTTCATCTTCAGTTAGGATTTCAAACTTCACTTTGTCGCGGATATCGCTAACAAGAATCGTTTCTCCGATTTGAAGTTCAGAAACATCAACGTCGATATGATCAGGAATATCAGAAGGTTTTACGCGGATTGTAACTTCCCATACTGGCTGTTGAACAGTTCCGCCTTCTTTTTCACCTGGAGCAGTTCCAACTAAGTTGATTGCTACGTCTACTTCAAGCTCTTCTGTCATGTTGATCGCTAAGAAGTCAGCGTGTGTAAGGAAACCAGTCAATACGTCAGACTGGTAATCGTTTAGTACAACGTTTACATCTTTATCTTCAACAGTCAATTTGATTACGCCATTTCTTCCTGTTTCACGAAGTGTGTCTAGAAGATCGCGTTCTTTTACTGCGATTGGTGTGCTTTCCGTATTATAACCATAAACTACGGAAGGAATCCATCCGTTTTTTCGTAATTCGCTTACTGTTTTCTTGTCAGTTTCTCTTGATTTCGACTGAATTGTGCTCATTTGTCAAGTCACCTATCCTATCATGAATTTTTTGGATTTTTAATATCAGAAGACAAGTGTTAACTTGTCATCACTCAAATAATGTACTTACAGATTTGTTCTCAAACACACGAATAATTGCAGATGCCAATAATGGCGCAATGGATAGCTGTTTGATTTTTGGAGATTGTTTACTTTCCGGCAACTTAATAGAATTCGTAATCACTAATTGCTTGATTTGAGAATTATTAATGCGCTCAATCGCTGGTCCGGATAAAACAGGGTGTGAACAACAAGCATACACTTCTTTGGCTCCACTTTCAATTAAGGCGCTCGCAGCAATAGTGATAGTACCAGCTGTATCGATAATATCATCGATCAATATCGCGGTCTTTCCTTCTACATTGCCAACGATATTCATGACCTCCGCTACGTTAGGACGTGGACGACGCTTATCAATAATCGCAATTGGCGCTTTCATACGATCAGCCATTTTACGCGCTCGTGTTACACCGCCGTGGTCAGGTGAAACGATAACCAAGTCATCGCCCCCTAGTCCTTCGCTCTGGAAGTACTCAGTTAAGATCGGCTCTGCAATCAAGTGATCGATTGGAATGTCGAAGAAACCTTGAATTTGTGGTGCATGCAAGTCTACTGCAATTACGCGGTCAGCTCCTGCTTTTTCTAGTAAGTTCGCAACTAATTTAGCCGTGATAGGTTCACGTGAACTCGCTTTACGGTCTTGGCGTGCATAGCCGTAATATGGCATTACCACGTTAATCGTACGCGCGGAAGCACGCATTAAGGCATCTAGCATAATGAGAAGCTCCATTAGATTATCGTTGACCGGATTAGAAGTGGATTGAATAACAAATACTTCACAGCCACGGATGCTTTCATCGATATTGATTTGGATTTCTCCGTCACTAAAACGTTTGACTGAGAGTTTGCCGAGCGGAAGCCCGATTTGCTCTGCTACTTCTTGTGCAAGTGGTTCATTCGCAGTTAAAGAAAAGATTTTCAGTTTGTCGTTTGGATAATGATTTGCCATGATGGCCCTCCTGTTGGTTGGGTAAGATTAGTTTTTTACGTATCCTTCTTTATTCTCTTGCCGAACGCGTGCAATTGCAAGTGAATTTTCAGGGACATTTTTTGTGACTGTGGATCCCGCTGCCACAATCGCATTCTTTCCTATCGTCACTGGTGCGACTAAATTGGCATTGCATCCAATGAAGGCATAATCTTCTATCTCTGTCTTGTGTTTGTTTTTACCGTCGTAATTCACTGTAATCGTACCACAGCCAACGTTAACATTCTTGCCTATTTCCGTATCTCCTATATAGCTGAGGTGTGAAACTTTACTACTGTCACCAAGTCGTGATTTTTTCACCTCGACAAAGTTTCCAACTTTCACATGATCCCCGAGCTGTGTTTCAGGACGCAAGTGAGCAAATGGCCCAACTGCCGTCTGATTGCCTATAGCGCTATCACGGACAACTGAAGAATGAACTGTCGTGTGGTCGCCCACCGTACTGTTTTGAATGTGACTGTTCGGACCAATGATACATTGTGAACCGATCTTCGTAGCGCCTTCAATGATTACGCCAGGTTGTATAATCGTGTCACGTCCAATTTCAGCTTCTGCACTAATCACTGTTTGCTCAGGACTGATGATTGTGACGCCATTACGCATATGCTTCTCTGCTATCAGTTGACGCATGCCTTTTTCAGCCTTCGCTAATGCTACACGATCATTGACACCTAGCGTTTCATGGAAGTCTGGCGTCGTGTAAGCTGAAATTCTCTGCCCTTCAGATTTCAAGATTCCTAATACGTCTGGAAGATAGTATTCGCCTTGTGCGTTATCGTTGTTCACTTTTTTCAGAGTGTCGAATAGCACACGATTATCAAAGCAGTACGTACCTGTATTGATTTCCTTGACGAGGCGTTCTCCATCATTTGTATCCTTATGTTCAACGTTCCGTACTACGTCGCCGTTCTCTGCGCGGATGATTCGACCATATCCCGTCGGATCATCTGCAATTGCAGTAAGTATCGTTGCCTTCGCTTCTGTTTCGTGATGGTGTGCAAGGAGTGCTGCCATCGTTTCCGTGCTGATTAGGGGTGTATCACCGCAGACGACGAGTGTGGTGCCGTCAAGATCTGCAAGTACGGCCTCCGCTTGTTGCACAGCATGGGCAGTGCCTAATTGTTCTGCCTGCAGGGCGTATTCACTTTTGTCGCCCAATGTTTGCTCTACCATTTCAGCGCCGTGACCGACAATCGTGACAATCCGATCTGCTTGAAGATCACGAATATGATCGATCACATGCTCCACCATCGGCTTGCCACAGACTGGATGAAGTACTTTGTAAAGATCCGACTTCATTCGCGTGCCCTGTCCTGCTGCTAGGACGATCGCATATGTGTTTTCCATCTGTCAGCCTCCATCCTTATTTGATAAATTCATAATTGACTATATCGGAAATGACTGACTTTTTCAAGCATATCCCCTTGACAATTACATAGGTTTATTTTATGATTATTAATCTTTTTGTGAATATATTGGTATAGGAATAAAAGTTTTAACCAAAGTGTCATTGAAATGGAGAGTTACGTTTTGAGTACAAGGGGATTGAAGCTCCAGCTGGGGACGCTTTCCGGTGGGCGTGGCTTGAGCCGCTTCCTCCGCTTTCAGCTCCGTCCAGGGTCTCAAGGCGCACGCTGATCCACTCGGAGTCGCCCCAGCTTCCGCTTCAATCCTACATAGATAGCGGAAAGATATAGATCACTCACTAGCGGTAATGTGTAATTTATTGTTGTCTTTTAACTTGTTTAAGTTCAAGTACATAAAAATACAAACCTAACTTCTATGGACAATAATAAGTATTATCTACTTACAATGCAGGGATTTTCGTTGCGAGCGTCTACTCCCGATGGATCAGCTCGAAAGGAGAGACAACCAAAAGGGAGCTAGCGACCTGGTTGGCTCACCGAGAGCCCATGGGAAAGCGTCCGCTCGCAACGAAAATCCCATCCCCTATCCCATTTCTAGCTTTTCCATTACTATTTCAAAACAACAAAAAGGCCATCTACTCGAATAGATGGCTTTTTTGTGGATACGACATATGGAAACGCTGTCTTACTTTATAAAATTATAGAACAGCCTCTTGCAATTCCCCTTGCTGCTCGCCTACTTGATGATATGCTGCCAGGATGGACTCCTGTACCTTCGTTCGTGCATCCGAATTAATCGGATGCGCCACATCGCGGAACTCCCCATCCGGTGTGCGCTTGCTCGGCATTGCCACGAATAATCCGTCATTCCCCTCGATGACTCGGATATCATGGATGACAAATTGATCGTTAAGCGTAATGGAAGCAATTGCTCTCATTCTACCTTCCGTGTCTACCTTGCGTAATCTCACATCTGTGATCTCCATTTTCCCCACTCCCTTGTTGTCTACTGACACTGAACGTATTCTAGGTTAGTTGGCATGATTACATTTTAACCATAATACTTGTGCTGATTCTATAATACTAGTTTTCCCATCAAATGAAAATAGAATTTTTTGTGAATTTTTAAACTTTTGTATAATACTTCAAATGTCAGGCTACTTTTAGCCTGATTATTATGCCATAAAGAGAAAAATCCGCCATGATCTTATGCTGATCATGGCGGATTTAAATTTCTATTATTGACAAAGCGCGATTGCTTCTATTTCCACTCGTACGTCTTTTGGAAGTCGTGCTACCTCCACTGTCGAGCGAGCCGGTTTATGCTCACCGAAGTGTTCTTCATAAATGGCGTTTAACGCTCCGAATTCATTCATATCCTGAATGAATACTGTCGTTTTAATGACTTGTTGTAAACTTGAACCTGCTTCTTCAAGTACTTTTTTTAGGTTGTGAAGAACTTGATTCGTTTGTTCTTCGATTCCGCCGCTTACTACTTCCCCAGCAAGCGTCAGAGGAATTTGTCCAGATGTATACACTACTCCGTTCACTTTTACTGCCTGTGAATACGGTCCAATTGCTTGTGGAGCTTGTTCTGTTTTTACGTATTCCATAACTCATTACCGCCTCTCGTGAAATAATTTCCTTCTTCCAGCTCAATCTTACGGTGTTTCTCGTCGACCGCATGCAGTTTCACCAATGAAAGGTAATCATCTACCAGAACTTCTTCGAGATGTTCAGCTTCCACCAAAACCGCCACTCCGCCAAGTTCACAGTCGAATTCTTCAAGCAGGCTCTTCATACCTTGCATCGTGCCGCCCACTTTCATAAAGTCATCTGTCAACAACACTTTCTGACCGCTCTGCATACTTCTCTTGGATAACACCATCGTCTGAATCCTGCGCGCAGAACCCGAAACGTAATTAATGCTGACAGTAGAACCTTCCGTCACTTTACTATCTCTTCGAACGACGATGACAGGCACATTCAAATGCCGTGCAATCGCGTGGGCGATAGGAATGCCCTTTGTCGCAACCGTCATAATTGCATCGATTTCTTTATCATAGAAAGCTGTCGCAATCACTTTGCCGATTCGATCGAGAAACCTGGGATTGCCCAACAGATCAGTCATATACAAATAACCACCTGGAAGTAGTCGATCTGACTTTCTAAGTTCATTCATTAATGAATGAATGACTTCCTTTATCTCCTCACGACTAACTAACGGAATATATTTTATACCGCCAGCAGCACCTGATATCGTGATTAAACGACCCGTACCGCTTTCTTCAAATGTCTCTTTCAAAATACCAAGATCTTCACTAATTGAGGACTTGGCAGCTGAATACCGGTTCGAAAAAAACGTCAAAGAAATGAGTGTGTGTGGATTTTCCAGCAAATGACGCGTCATATCGACAAGCCTTTCACTTCTTTTCCATTTCATATAATACCGACTCCTAAATCCGAATGATTTATAAGTAGACTATCATAATCGTCCGGTATTAATCAACTACAATACGTTCACCAAGCATACGTACGGCATGTACATCCTGGCAGAACCCCTTCAAGGCATTGACAATTCTTGGCACACGCGATTCATGCTTCACTAATCCAAAGACCGTCGGACCGCTACCGCTCATTAAAACAGCATCTGCCCCAAAACGCTCCATTTGTTCTTTAAGTATGACAACTTCTTTATGGAGACCCATCGTTACGGGCTCCAGTACATTTCCTAGCGAGGCACACATCTTGTCATAATCACTTGTCTGCAAAGCTTCCATCATACGCTCCGTTTGGGGATGCGAAATGGAGGACAAGTCCAACTGACCATAGATATTGCCTGTCGATACGCCGATTGTCGGCTTCGCCAGCACGACCCAGCAATTAGGTGGAGCTGGTAGATGAGTGATATCTTCTCCACGTCCCCTTGCAATAGCCGTGCCACCGTATACACAGAACGACACGTCTGAGCCAATTTCGGAACCAAGCACCGCTAATTGATCAAGTGATAGCCCGAGATTCCACAGCCGATTCAATCCACGAAGAGCTGCAGCTGCATCTGAGCTACCACCTGCTAGTCCAGCGGCAATCGGTATATTCTTATCCAGAGTAATTTCAACTCCATAATCCAAGCTATAGCGCTTACGCAATAAATCCGCTGCCTGATACGCCAAGTTTTTGCGATCATTCGGCACAAATCGATGAGACGATTTAATTGTAATGGTATGATCCGTCGTTGGACGAAGCCATATACGGTCTGCCAAATCAACCGTTGTCATAATCATTTCGACATCATGATAGCCATCCGGTCTTTTGCTTAACACATCTAATGTTAAGTTGATTTTCGCAGGCGCCTTTTCGTAAATCATGATAAAAGCTCCCTCCCCACAGCATTGTTCTTGCTCATATATTACCACAGAATGAATAGAACATAGGAGGATTAATAAAAAAAAGAACCGCAAAGAAATACACGGTTCTTTACTCTAATTTTGATAGGGCAGTCATTAGACATTTGCTTTACTACAACTTGATTGTTCAACTGCAACTTCAGTTCTTATTGACGCAAAATCTTTTCCATCGATTTCCCTTTCGCCAACTCGTCAATTAACTTATCCAAATAACGAATTTCTCGCATCGTTGGCTCTTCAATTTCTTCTACTCTAATACCGCATATAACACCTTTAATCAACGTCCGAGAAGGGTTCAACTTAGGAGCCTCAGAAAAGAAGGTCTCAAAGTCTGTTTGTTTTTCAATTAGCGCTTCCAACTCCTGTTGGTTATATCCCGTTAACCAATGAATGATTTCATCGACCTCCGACTTTGTACGTCCTTTTCTCTCTACCTTTTTAATATACAATGGATACACACTCGCGAAACTCATTGTATAGATTTTATGTTTAACCATCATCCAACCTCCTATCATCTATTGCGTATGATCTTCTCTACTTGGGAAACGATTTCCGCTAGTAAGTCCGCAACATGTTGCTTCTTACTCAAACGGGGCGATTGTCCGCTCCAAAGATGTATCCATTCAGGACGATTTTGCTTAGCGGCCTCATTGCGTATTCCTGTTGTTAATGTATTCATTATAGGATAATCAGGCAGACTTTCTTCATAAGGTTTCATTTTCGTTATAAACTCATTCTGAATGCCTCTAGCTGGCTTGCCGCTAAATACCGATGTGATGACAGTTTGATCTTCCGTACTATGTAAAATGGCGTCGGCGTGCTGTGATTTTGCGCCACTTTCAATAGCCGTTACAAAAGCCGTCCCCATTTGAACAGCTTGCGCGCCAAGTGTAAGAGCTGCCAAAACGCCTCTTCCGTCCATTATTCCTCCGGCTGCAATAACCGGGATTTGCACTGCGTCCGCAGCTTGCGGTACAAGCGACATCGTTCCGATCATAGAATCATCGAAACTTCCCGAAAACGTACCTCGATGACCACCTGCTTCACTACCTTGCATGACGACCATATCCACACCCGACTCTTCATTGATCATTGCCTCTTTCACTGTCGTGGCAGTCCCCATGACGAGGATGTTATCTGCTTTTAGTCGTTGGACTATGTCCTTAGTCGGAACACCAAACGTGAAGCTACAAACTGCTATTTTTTCTTGTATAATAATTTCTATTTGCTGTTCAAAGTTTGCTGTAGATATCATTTTCACTTCTGGCTCTGAAACATGTAACTCTTCACGGTATGGTCGTAATAAATCATTAGCCTTCTTAATCTTTTCTTTGGATAGATCAGATGTCTCGGGAATAAATAAATTGACACCAAAAGGTCGATTCGTTAATTCCTTAATCTGTTTTATTGTTGCTTTCATGTCTTCTGCTTTCATATAGCCCGCGCCCAGTGTACCTAAACCACCCGCATTGGATACAGCCGCTATCAGTTCTGGCGTGGTCGTACCGCCAGCCATTCCTGCTTGTATAATGGGATAGGTAATACCCAATTCTTTTGTTAAGTCATTTTGATTCCACATCTTTACTAACCTCCCTTTAAAAGATTATGTAGTAGTTTTAGTGTTTCTCTCTTCTTCACGTCTGACCCATATTTTATTTCCCAACGAATAACCTATGAAAGCAGCGACTACCATAAGCGCAATAGATATAAAAGAATTCAGTTCTGGAAAAAACAACTCTTTGATGAAGCTGATCATACCGACAAAGATACCTGCAAATAGAGCTCGTCCTAAATTGCCTTTCTTCACCATTTCCCCTCCTACCATTTCGGGCGACTAAAACAGCCCAGAGAATTCTAAAACGTATAGTGACTGTTCACTCTAGCATAACGTAAATTGTAAAAATTTGAAGTTTCCACGTTCGTTTTGTGTAATAGAAAAAAGTTACAAAGATATTTCACTTTGTAACTCCAATAAACAACCTGTTACTTTAACATTGAATGCGGCAAATACACTAAATTAGCGGCAGTACTTACATTGTCATCATTCACTGTAAGAATTACTACGTATCCGGTCTTTTCCCATCCTGAATTGAATGTAGTTTCATTATCTGTGTCCGAGTAATAGTCTGCTCCGAATTCACGTTGTGCCTGTTCATTTAATTCATTGTATATTGCAAACATCTCACCTGAAGTATGATAGTAGTCTTCGCCACCCATAAAGTCATAACTTATGAACTGCAACTTATTATTTTCAAAGTAGTAAATTAGATCTGTATAGTAATTATACTTTGTAGTCCGGTAGATCAATAATCGTTTATTTCCTTCACGTAAATTGGACAGCAATATAGCTGGTGACTTTGATTCGACATTCATTACTTGTGCAGGATCCATTCCAAAATGAATACCTCTTGTAACCATGACAGGCGGCACAGGTCGGAATGCGAGATCCATAGCTCTTGCTACGAATGCAGCAATATGCGAACGAGTCAGTGTTTCATTCGGTTTAAACGTGCCGTCCGGATAGCCCGAGGTAATATTTTCAAAAGCTAGCTTACGCACCGCATTATACGCAGTAGAACCCTTCGGTACGTCCTTAAATCGAATATCTTTTTCTTTCGTCAGTTTAAACGCATTCGCAATGAATGCAGCCATATGTCCACGTGTTACTTTTTGCGTCGGTTTAAATGTACCATCGGGATAGCCGTTTATAATTCCCGCTTTCACCGCAGAGTTGATATAGCCAGATGAGTATCTGCTGGCGGGAACATCTTTAAACTTCGTCTTCGTTTTCTTTCCATCAAGCCCTGTCGCTTTAGCCACCATAATTGCTACTTCTTCACGTGTCACTTTATCGTTTAACCCAAAATGCGCAGTAGGTTCAATCACTTTGTTTTCCAATAAATACATAATAGCCGTATAGTTCGGGTGAGTTTTCGGAACATCTGTAAATACTTTAGTAGAAGCATGTGTTGTAGGAGCTGACGATAGTGTCAAAACAAGTAGCAAAATTACTGTAAAAATCTTTTTCATACGTATTGGTCCCCTTTTCCCATAATATGTACTGACTATATCATGTTAATTTAGGTATAAGATGAAAACGTTAAAACATGTTGTTTTACTACACAAACGTACTAAATTCGCTACTTGTATACACCCCATTTGTACATATATATACATACAGTACTATTTTCCAAAGACATCAACGCTATATCACTACTGAATATGTAATGGTTAGTCAGAATAAACTATCAACTTTGTGCTGTGCAACACAACGTTAGAAATATTGATAAGTACAAATTCTTATTTTGCCATCAATTAAACACCGAATTCCTGTATATATAGACTTTTCTTAACAGGTATATAGTTATACTTATTATCCATTATTACTGTCAAATATTTCTTTCGCGACACATTTTTGTTAATTACTAATTGAATTTACTATAATAGTGCTGTATTTCAAACATTGATTCTTACGGAAAATGGTTCTATGATGAAGCCATATAAAACATAGTTATTCCAAACTATAAGGAGGAAGAAACAAATGTGGTTACGAATGTCCCGCATAGCGGTCTTGCCTATCTTATTTGGTGCGCTAATTGTCCTGCTTGCGACTTTTTCATTTACCAACCAAGCATCTGCGCACGGATATGTAAGCCAACCCGAAAGTCGAGCACTTTTATGCAAGCAAGGAGATAATAAGAACTGCGGCAAAATAATTTATGAACCACAAAGCTTGGAAGCACCCGGGAACTTCCCGATAGGCGGTCCGGCAGACGGGAAAATTGCCAGTGCTAATATTTTCTTCGAATTAGATACACAAACACGCCTTCGTTGGCAAAAGGTACCGATGAAAAAAGGTCCCAATCAATTCAAATGGAAATTTACAGCACCACATGTGACTGCTTCATGGGAATATTACATAACACGCACAGGATGGGATACGAATCAGCCATTAAAACGGGCTGATTTCCAAAAATTCTGTACGGTAGACGGAAAGAAACAAAGACCACTTTCCGAAGTAAAACATACTTGTAACATACCTGAACGGACCGGTTATCATGTAATTCTAGCCGTTTGGAACATTGGTGATACAAAGAATGCTTTCTACAACGTGATTGATGCTGATTTCGGAGGCAAACAAGCACTACCAACTGAGCCCGACAAAACTGTGGACATGATACCTCTAACACCAAGCAAACCAAGCTTAGCACCTGAAACACAGCCAAGCCCCGATAAGGACAAACCAACTCAACCCGCAGTCAAATGGGATCAAGGTATTGTCTATGTAGAAGGAGACCAGGCACGATTTGAAGGCAGCTTATACGAAGCGAAATGGTGGACTCGCGGTGATCTCCCTGGTGATTCAGCCGTGTGGAAGCTACTTGAGTCTTCTACCTCGGAGATTCGCGACTGGAAGATGAAGAACGTTTATACGGTAGGGAATCAAGTGCTACATGAAGGAATCGTTTACGAAGCACAATGGTGGACGAGCGGTGATACTCCAGGGGAAAAGGATGTTTGGAAATTCATCAAGATCATCAATGCTGACGTGAAGAAGTGGGAAAAGAAACTAGTCTATCTAGTAGGGAATCAAGTTCTATATAATAACGATTTATATGAAGCGAAGTGGTGGACACGTGGAGATCTTCCTGGCGATTCAGCGGTTTGGACATTAGTAAAATCCGCTGCTACAGGCGTGCCACAATGGCGTACTACAAATGTATACGTTACTGGCGACCATGTGATGTACAACGGCAATCTATATGAAGCGAAATGGTGGACACGTGCGAATGTCCCTAGTGACAGTGTACAGTGGAAGCGTAAGTAATTTAATATGATCGAAAGGCTATATACCAGTCAATATGACCGGTATATAGCCTTCTCATTTATCAAAAAAAGAACCGCAAAGCAATTATGCCTTTGCAGTTCTATCTGTCAGCCTGTTTTGGATTCTACGGACATTGGTTGGATTATTTCTTTTCCTCCACTTGTCTACTTGCCATTTCAATTGCATGTTTTACCATGTTTCCTGCATCACGTGAGCGAATACCGCCCCAGCCTTCTTTCTGAACAACGTCATAGAAGCCAAGCTCTTTCGCGATTTCTACTTTCAATTGATCTGACATGACGCCTTTTCTCGCCATTTTAGTTTCCTCCTTTTCGGCTGACATATGTAATATGAGCCATTTAGAGAAAATCACACTTCGTTTATGCAAAATAATAAAAAATCCGCCAAGAAGTTCTGGCGGATTCACTAGGAAATAAATTAAAATAGCATGATGAATTACTTGATGATAAACGCTGTTTGGTCCGAACCATCAAGAACTGTTATTTCAACCGCTTCGGTTAAAATATCAGCATAGCTGTAAGAAACTCTTTCAAACGCATTGTCATCCTGATCCAACTCTACTACGAAAACGGCACGATACGTATCGCGCAACACTCCAGCATGTTCGATCGTCTTCTTACGACCACCATTTGCTTTCAAGTGAAGACGTTTCCCTAAATGAGCGTCCAGTGACTTTTTAATGTCTGCTAATGTTTTTGGCATGTTACTTACACCTCACTAAATATAAGCATAACATTTTTACATGCGTTTGTCAACAAAATTTTTATTTTAACAGTTTGTCTATGTCTTTGTCAATTACTTTATGATGAAATTCACTATTTTTTCATATGAAATTGTCATTAATTTTATTCCGGTTTTAGCTTGCCAAAGTGAGGGTATAGTGCATTGGCCAGTTTAATGAACTCTGCAATCGATAATGTTTCCCCTCGTCGGATCGGATCTATACCTGATTGTTCAAATGCTTGTTGAATCAGTTCCTTTTTTTCTTTCCCCTCAGGTAGCGATGCTTGAAGATTGTTCCACAGCGTCTTGCGGCGATGCAAGAACGATCCTTGCGTCACAGTGAATAAGAAGTCTTCATCCACTACAGGAGCGTGTGCCTCTTCTCTGCGCGTCAAACTAAGTACGGCTGACTCTACGTTCGGTTGCGGAATGAACACTGTCTTCGGCACAATCATAGATACTTCTGCGTCCATATAGTACTGGACAGCGATTGATAATGAACCATATGCCTTCGTGCTAGGCACTGCCGTTATTCGATCAGCTACTTCTTTTTGCATCATAATAACAAGCTGACTAACGCGAGCTTTTTCCATCAAGAATTTCATTATGATCGGCGTTGTAATATAATACGGTAAATTGGCGACAACTACGATGTCTTCATAGTCTGCAAATTGTTCTTCAATCACTTGATGAATATCCGCTTTTAATACGTCTTGATGAATGACGGTGACATTCGAATAAGGTGACATCGTATCTTCGAGTACGGGTAACAGTCGACCGTCTATTTCAAATGCCACAACCTTACCTGCCTGCCGTGCAAGATGCTCTGTTAACGCACCGATTCCTGGTCCTACTTCAATTACCCCTGTATCTTTCGTGATCGCTGCATGCGAGACGATGTTATGCAGTACGTTTGAATCCACTAAGAAATTTTGACCTAAACTCTTCTTGAATGAAAAACCATGCTTTTGCAAGATTTCTTTCGTTCTCGCTGGCGTTGCTATGTCTTTATACATCAGTTGTCATTTCCTCCTCGTCAAGAACTTGTATCGCTTCATTGAATGTTGCGATAGAAATTCGGAACATCTCCAGTCGTTTCTTCAATCCTTTGCCGTTTACCTGTCCTATATGCAGTAATTCTGACAAACGTTCTCTGCGCTTTCTCGAATCACTGTGACCGATCAATCTTGCCTCTAATAATACAGCCATCGGTATCTCTTCTATTGTATGCTCGCTCACTGTATAAACAGAAGCCAACGCTTGACGAATCGCTTCATCATTCGCGTGTTCAATCCCTAAACCACGACCATTTTTCGCTATAGTTTCCTTCTTCGGTAAAAACGCATGTTTAACATCAGGGATTTGTTCTTCAATTATGGCCCGAATACGTCGTCCAGGAAAGTCTGGGTCAGTGAAGACGATGACCCCACGTGTCTGTTGTGCATGACGTATCCGCTCGATGGTCTTGTCCGAGATTGCTGAACCATTCGTTTCAATCGTATCTGCTCCTGTTGCACGTTTCACAGCCACTGTGTCAGACTTTCCTTCAACTACGACTACTTCTTCTATATTCACAACATTCCTCTTTTCTCACGATATCATTCTTACTATTTTACTGCGTTTTTCTATTCTATACAACCTTACCGATAGGAAACAGAAAAAACCGATAAGAGGAAGAGTTTTTCTTCTCCTTATCGGCTAGCTTTTATTAGTTGATAACTTTGATTTTTACTTGACGGCGACCAAATGCATAAGCCGCTTCTTTTGTAGGCATGTGTAAGTCGATACGGTTTCCTTTGATAGCGCCCCCTGTATCTCCTGCAATTGCGTAACCATAGCCTTCCACCCATACTTTAGAGCCTAGTGGAATGACTCTTGGATCTACTGCAATCAATTTCATACCTGGATTTGCGCGCAAGTTAACGCCTGTAGCTGTGATTCCTGAACATCCGTTACAATAAGCTGTATACGCACTTGCATTAGCGTAGAATTCTTTTCCGCCGCTAGGCTCCCCGCTGTTGCCACGTGATACTGCAACTTGTGCTTTTGCTGGCGTGCTTGAAGATTTTGCCGATGCGCTTGTAGCCGCTTTTGCCGGTGCAGCCGCTACTTCTACTTTAGGTGCTTTAGCTCCTACGTGAACTACCTTGGCCGTTGGTTCTTCTACCATTGTTTTGCCAACGAATTCACGTGAAACGATTTTTCCGTTCTTTTTCGTGATTTGGAACTTCTTTTGTAACTTACCCTTTTTACCATTCGTGACGACTTTCTCTTCACCTTTAAGCATTGTCATATCTGTTTTTCTCTTTGTTTTAAAATCTGCTGGTTCTACTACTACATCAGTAACTTTTTCAACACGCGCGATGTTTACCACTGCATTTGATGCTGTTAGTTTCGCACTTGTGTCACCTTCTACTTTATCCAAGTTTGAAAGACGGATGTTCTGATCCGTTAAAAACTTTCTCACTGTAGTTTGAGTAGACCATACAGTACTTTCTTTTCCACCGTCTTTAACCGTAACAGGAAATGCTTTTGCAATCGCAATTGGCTGATTGTCTGTAATCTTCGTTTCTAGAGCAGGTTCGATTTCATCATGTGTAGTGATTTCAATTCCCGCTGTCTTCAAGACATCATTTACTGTAGCATCTGTTGTCCATAGCTCTTGTGTCTTGCCATCTACATCAATCATAACTTGTTTAGCTTTTTGCCATTTGATTGCTGTATCGTTTTCAACTGGCGTGTTGACTGCCGGTTCTACTATGTCATGTTTTGCTACTTTTACGTCATTTGCCGCTAATACTTCTCCAACCGTAGCTTCTGCTGTACGTAATTCTATTTGCTTTCCATTAAGATCCATTGAGACGTTTTTCTTTTTCCCGTCAATCAATACGAGTGACGTTGTTGCTACGAATAATGCGATTGCCATGAATAAAACTGCAATACGCATACCCTTATTATTCTTCTGAGACATGTAAAAGTTTCCCCTTTCATTACTCGGCTGAGTATATAGCGTTTATTTTTCACTGTCAAACTATTAAACTACCTATCCTTGCCAACTAGAATCTTTTCAGACGTGTAAGACAAATAATCGCCATAAATCGTTCACTGAATCTTAAACAGTTGTAATGCATTTGCAGTCGTTTGTTTGGCTACTTCCTCAACCGATACTTCCTTTAAACGGGCAATTTCTTCTGCCACCAGTGGTACATAAGAAGGTTCATTACGTTTCCCTCGATAAGGATGCGGCGCTAAGTATGGTGCATCCGTTTCGATCAGTAGCTTGTCAAGCGGAATCTGTGTCGCTACTTCTTTCGGCATTCTAGCATTTTTAAATGTTACAGGTCCACCTAGCGAGATGAAGAAGTTCATATCTATACATTGTTTAGCTGTTTCCACGCTACCGCCGTAACAATGCATGATCCCTCCGACTTCCGCCGCATTTTCTTCTTGTAGAATGCGAACTACATCGCCTGTTGCGTCGCGGTTATGAATGATGATTGGCAAATCTACTTCTTTAGCCAACTGTATTTGTTTGCGAAATACTTCTTGCTGTATGTCTTTCGGCGATTTATCCCAGTGATAATCGAGACCGGTTTCTCCGATTCCGACCACCTTTGGATGCGCTGCTAATTCCTTGATCCATTGTAGATCGCTTTCTGTGCAATCTATTGCATCAACAGGATGCCAGCCAATAACGCCATAGATGAATGGATATTGTTCTACTAATTCCATGGCCTTGTTGATAGTTTTTGTATCAAACCCAACTACAACCATCTTTTCTACGTTTGCATCAATTGCACGTTGAATGACTTCTTCCACGTCTTCTTCGTATTGATCTGCATTTAAGTGAACATGTGTATCAATAAACATAGTATCTCTCCTAACACTGTTTCCTATTCTATAATTTTTGTTTGTGTCTTTCATCTCATTTGTATTACAGTTGTGTAACAAGTAGTTTGTTAATTCTGTCTAGTCAACCAGAAATGCTTTACTAGTAGACATGCTGAGCCATTGGGGTGTATATGGCAAACTATTGGCTTTTATAGGTTTGTTGTAACATTTATGACATAAAACTTGGGTAGTGGGTGTGAGCCGTTGATCTGCATTCTAGTGCGACGCGTTCCACTCCGATCAACTCGTGCTGTATTCTCCCTTCAAGATTTTAAGAAACCGTAGTGCTGATAGCGTCCTTATTAGTTTTTCCTGACTAGTACTCAGCACTATTACCCTACGCATCTTACTCTCCGCTCACTCAATTCATGTCAAAATGAAAAAAGCCGTCATCAGAAATCGTTAATTCCGACTTCTGATGACAGCTTTATATTTTGTTAACTTATTTTACTTGTGCGCCGTTCTCTAATGAAGGATCGACTGTTGCAAGTTTTAACACGCCGTCTTTTTCGCCCGCCAAGATCATACCTTGTGATAATTCTCCACGCAGTTTAACCGGCTTCAAATTCGCAACAACTATTACTTTCATGCCTACTACGTCTTCAGTGCTGTAATGTTGCGCAATACCAGACACGACTTGACGTTGCTCGTAACCCAAGTCCACTTGCAACTTCAACAACTTGTCAGCTTTCGGCATTTTTTCGCATGCTGTGACAGTTGCTACACGCATATCTACATTCATGAATGCATCAAACGTAATTTCATTTGTTTCTTCTTTCACTTCTTCTACCTTCTCTTCTACTTCAGCAGGTGCCGTAATCGCCATTTGCTGACGAATATACTCAACTTCTACTTCTGTTTCAAGACGCGGGAAGATGGGAACACCTTTTTTGATAACTTTTGTACCTGCAGGAATAGCATAGCCTTCATCTAATGAAGCCCAGTTCAATGAATCTTCAGTAAGACCCAGTTGTTCTATCATTTGTTTAGGTGCGTTTGTCATGAATGGCTGCAAGAGTATTGCTGTATGATGAAGAGATAACGCTAAATGATACATAACGGACGCTAGTTTCATGCGATCTTCTTCTGATTTTGCCAATACCCATGGAGATGTCTCATCAATATACTTATTTGTGCGGGAAATCAATGCCCACACGTCAGAAAGTACGACACTAAACTGCATTTTTTCCATAGAAGTCTCATATTTCTTCACCGTATGCTGAATCATGTCACGTAACGGCGCATCAAACTCCGTCGGCACAAGATCCTTTGTTAAAATTTCTCCATCGAAGTATTTATTGATCATGGAGATCGTTCGGTTTAATAAGTTTCCTAAATCATTCGCTAAGTCATAGTTAATACGCTCGACAAATGCCTCCGGTGAGAATACACCATCTTGTCCGAACGGTAATTCACGAAGCAAGAAATAACGTGTAGCATCGAGGCCATAGCGTTCAACAAGCATTTCTGGATACACTACATTACCTTTGGATTTAGACATTTTGCCGTCTTTCATCATGATGAATCCATGTGCAAATACCTTTTTTGGCAAAGGAAGATCAAGTGCCATCAAGAATATCGGCCAATAGATTGTATGGAAACGAACAATATCTTTCCCTACTACATGAACATCCGCTGGCCAGTATTTATTGAATAACGATTCGTCATCGGACATATAACCAAGAGCAGTAATATAATTCGTCAATGCATCGACCCATACGTAAATAACGTGCTTTGGATCTCCAGGCACTTTAATTCCCCAGTCAAATGACATACGAGAAACGGATAAATCCTCAAGTCCAGGTTTAATGAAGTTATTGATCATTTCATTTTTGCGTGATTCTGGTTCAATAAATGTAGGATTCTCTTCATAATACGCAAGTAAGCGGTCTGCGTATTTCTTCATGTTGAAGAAGTACGACTCTTCTTCTACGCGGTGAACGGGGCGGCCGCAGTCCGGACAATTCCCGTCAACAAGTTGCGACTCGGTAAAGTATGATTCACATGGCACGCATTTCCATCCTTCATACTTTCCTTTATAAATGTCTCCATTATCAAGGAATTTCTTGAATATCTTTTCAACGACTGTCTTGTGACGATCTTCTGTTGTACGGATTAAGTCATCGTATGTGATATCCATCAGTTTCCATAGGTCCTTCGCAACGTCTGCAATACCGTCAACATATTTAATGGGCGATAGACCTTCTTCTTCTGCCTTTTCTTGGATCTTCTGTCCATGCTCGTCCATTCCAGTTAGGAATCTGACGTCATATCCGCGCAAACGCTTATAACGCGCCATAGCGTCAGAAGCGATTGTTGTATATGCCGTTCCTATATGAAATTTCCCACTTGGATAATAAATGGGTGTTGTAATATAAAATGTTTTAGATTGATTCTCCACGTGTAATTCCTCCAAATATTTGATGTGTACTTTCATTTTATCGGATATTGCACAAAAGTGCCATGTTATCATCCGAACCCTATACTTCCTATAACTTCTTTCAGCTTGCTCACTGTCTGTAATCCTCATACATTCAACATCTCTCATTTTTTACCTGTCAAAAATTTAATAAAAAATAATAGTGTTTATTTAAGTTATGATGATTGACGGTTATTGGAAGAGTTGGTATGATGTTTAATAGACAAAAGAAATATGTCGAATTTTGACGAATGTTAAATCTATAGTGTAGGAGGAATTCTTCTCATGAAGTCTACTGGAATTGTAAGGAAAGTTGACGAGCTAGGCCGCGTTGTAATCCCGATTGAACTGCGTCGCACGCTTGGTATTGAGCAAAAAGACGCGTTAGAAATATACGTGGACGATGACAAAATTATCTTGAAAAAGTACTTGCCTAATATGACATGTTCTATTACTGGAGAAGTATCAGACGATAATCTTCGTTTGATCGACGGTAAGCTAATTTTGAGTCCTGAAGGCGCAAAACAATTGATGGATGAAATTCAAAACAAAATCAATTAATTTGCAAAAATCCTGAACGGTTATCCGCTCAGGATTTTTTTGTCTTATTCTACGTGATATGCTTGATAGACATCCCGTTTACTTACTTCACGTGCTTCCGCTACTTCCTTGATAGCATCCTTCGAACGAATCGCTTTTTCTTCTATTATATGTTCTACGTGCTCCTTCATAGACAAGTCTGTCCACCAGGCAGTTGCAACAGTATGTTGTACATGTTGATTTCCTTCCACAACTAAGCAGAACTCACCTCTGACTTCATTCGTCTCAGCCCATTCTACTGCTTCTGCAAGCGTCCCTCTCAACAACTCTTCAAATCGTTTCGTCAATTCACGTGCCATAACAATCTTTCGCTCATTACCAAATTGTTCCGCTAAACCACGTAATGTTTGTTTTAGACGATGTGGAGCTTCGTAAAACAACAATGTCTCCTCATAGCCTTGCAATTTCTCAAGCTGTGTCTTCAATTCCTTCTTTTGCCGTGATAAAAACCCATAGAATAGAAATGGTTGCGGTGTAATGCCTGAGGCTACCAATGCTGTAACCG
Source organism: Sporosarcina sp. P26b (assembly GCF_002743245.1). Classification (NCBI taxonomy): domain Bacteria; kingdom Bacillati; phylum Bacillota; class Bacilli; order Caryophanales; family Caryophanaceae; genus Sporosarcina; species Sporosarcina sp. P26b. The sequence goes on along the minus strand of NZ_PDYW01000012.1, from coordinate 21,679 downwards.
CTGCGTTCGGTCCTGGAACAGGAACAACAGCAACTCCGTGTTCAATCGCCAGTTCCACAAGATCTGCGCCTGGATCTGAAATACATGGCATTCCGGCATCACTGACAATAGCAATATCCTTCCCATCTTGAAGTAGTTCTATAATCTTATCCCCAGCCACCCGCGTATTATGTTCGTGATAGCTGATCATTTGTGTTTGAATCTCAAAATGATTACATAATTTGATTGTATTACGTGTATCTTCTGCCGCGATATAATCTACTTCTTGTAAGATCCGGACGGCACGGAATGTCATGTCTTCCAGATTGCCGATTGGTGTGCCTACAATGAACAGCTTCCCTAGATCTGTAGTTTCGGCACTTTTTTGAGATGTAATCATGTGGATCGCTCCTTTTTTAGAAAGTGCTCTTTTTGTTTTCGAGTTAATTGCTTAAATTGATATTCCGCTTGCATTGCTTGTCGCTGTGTTTCAAACGATTCTTTATAAATATATTGTACCGGTAAGCGACCTCTTGTATACTTTGCACCTTTTCCTTCATTATGTACACGCAAGCGACGTTCTAAATCATTCGTGTACCCCGCATAATACGATCCATCATTACAGGTTAGTACATAGAAAAAGTGTTCATTCTTCTCCATACAATAACTGCCTCACTTCTTCTGTATACTCTCCATTTTCGCGGTAGACGTATAAAGGTGGAAGGATTTTCAGATCAGGTTTCCCATCCTTAATGGCTTCGATTAAAAGTGTATTCGCTTCTTTTCCTTCTTTCGGGTAAACAAAACGAATGCGCTTTGGTTCTAAACGGTACTGTCTCATTGATGTAACGATATCGAGAAGCCTACCAGGACGATGAACAAATGCAGCTTTCCCGCCTTGCTTCAACAATTCACTTGCAGACTTGACGGCTTGATCGAGCGTTAGCTCCACTTCATGTCTAGCAATTGTATAATAATCACTTTTATTTCTAGCACTTGCTTCATTGGCCGGGAAATAAGGTGGATTGCATGTAACTGTATCGTACAACTCGTAACCTATGTCTTTTGCAATACCGATGACATTTCCATTTTTAATCGTGATTTGTTCTTCTAAATGGTTAAGCACTACACTTCTTTGCGCCATATCTGCTAGACGCTCTTGCAATTCAATACCGATAATCTTGCCTTTCGTTCGGACGCTCATGAATAGTGGGATTACACCATTACCCGTACACAAATCCACAATCTTTCCTCCACGAATCGGCATGTAGGCAAAACGCGCCAATAGCACCGCGTCTAAGGAAAAGGAAAAAACAGAAGGACTCTGAATGATACGCAAGTCCTCTGCCAATAAATAATCTAGTCGTTCATCGCCTTGTAGGTTCACAATCTACACTCCTTCAATCAAAAGAAAAAGCCAATACCTAAAAATAGGAATTGACCTTTCAACCGTTCTGTTTATTTAAAAATGATAGGCAGAATAGACAATCTTCGCCTTTACGACTGCTGCCGTAATGTACATTGCACACATGAAAACCTTCATTGTACAAGCGTGCCAGATTGTCTACGCCTTCGCCCACATCTAGCTTCTTTGGACGTTCATCACGCGCGGCCTCTTCTATTTCTTGTGTAATCTTATCGATTTCATCGAGTCGCGTTCGCAGATGATGGTTTTCCAGACGAAGCGAGTGGTTTTCTTCAGTCATCTCTGCTACAAAACCAATGAGTTCTCTGAATTGTTTTTGCATAGAATCCAACTGTTGTTCAAAATCCATTACTCTGTCAAGAAAGTTCACTTCTTTCAACTGTTCCACCTCATCATTATTTCGTCAATTGAGCTATTTCCTTCTGTAAATCCTCAATCTCACTCCACGCATATTCCACTACTCGTTCAAATACTGGCATATTCACTTGAAGCACACGCTCCAATAGGTTTAGCCCAACCACTTTCCCTACTCCATCTGGCGTAACGACTTGTTTACCTAGATCTGGCATGAGTGCTTTCGCTTCTTCGTACGCATCATTTTCATACTTCAGACAGCACATTAAGCGACCGCAAAGACCTGAAATCTTCGATGGGTTCAATGAAAGGTTTTGATCTTTTGCCATCTTGATGGATACTGGCTCGAAATCACCTAAAAACGTTGAACAACAAAGCATTCTACCGCATGGACCAATACCACCAAGCATTTTTGCTTCATCCCGCACACCAATCTGGCGCAATTCAATTCTCGTACGGAATATCGCAGCTAGATCTTTCACAAGATTACGGAAATCGACACGTCCTTCGGCAGTAAAGTAAAAGACGATTTTATTTCGATCAAATGTATATTCTACATCTACTAAACGCATATCCAATTGGTGTTCTGTAATCTTTCCAACACAGACATCAAATGCTTGTTTTGCTTCTTGCTCATTCTCTTTGACACGTTCACGATCACCCTCATCTGCAAGGCGAATGATCTTCTTCAGTGGCAAGACAACATCTTCATCATCTATTTCATTACTTCGACTGGCTACTTTACCGTACTCTACGCCCCTCGCAGTTTCTACAATGACATAGTCGCCAATTTCAATTGGCATATCCAATGGGTCGAAGTAATATAACTTACCCGCTTTTTTAAAGCGGACGCCTACGACTTTAAACAAACAATAACCCCTCCTGCATAGTAAGCACCAATTGTTCTAGTAAAAGCGTACGATTCATATTTTGATGCAATCGTTTTTTCGCCTGCAAGATGGCATCTATTTTAACAGTTAAACTGCTATAAGTATTTTTGACAGAATGTCCTGTGAAGAGTTCCAATTGATCGGGATAGGCTATAGTGGACTCCAATCCTGCTTTTACCGCCACAATATCACGGTATGCAAAGAGAAGCAAATCCAGCCCTTGTTCACAATCACTTTTTTCCTTCATGAAAGGCATCCAATCTGTCTGAATGAACAGTAACGACTCAACTTGAGATCGCTGTTCGATTACCTCTACTAATTTTAACACTAATTTCCGTCTCTGTACAAAGGAATCTTCTTGAGCCATTTCATAAGCTACTTCGACATTGGCTGTCATCATCGTTACTGTCGCTGCCATCGAGGCAGTAACTCCTTTTTCAACAAGACTTTCTATGCTATCTTGACGATTCATTGGTTGTAGCGAAATACGTTGGCAACGTGATTGAATGGTTGGCAAAATGGCCGAATAGGAATCAGTTAATAAAATGGCCGTAACGCTACCTTCTGGTTCTTCGAGGAATTTCAGTAATGTATTAGCCGCCGAGGTATTCATTCGTTCTGCATTCGCAATCACATATACTTTTCGTCCTTCTTCATATCCTTTTTTCGTCATCTTCATAATTAATTCGGACATTTGATCCTTTTTAATGTCCTGTCCGTCCGGTCTAATCATTACTACGTTCGGATGATTACCCGACTCTATACGTTTACACGAATGACATGTTTCACATGGAACATTTTCTATCGGCTCCATGCATAACAGTAGTTTCGTAAAATATTGCGCAATCGCTTCCTTGCCAGCACCGTTCGAACCGTCAAATATATAAGCATGTCCGATACGCTGTCTTTCGTGAATCCTCGTTAACTTATCAACGACTTGTTTCTGAGACTGCAATGCATGGTCGTGCGACTTCTCTGACATGCAAGCTCCTCCTTAGTTAGTAAACATGTTGCAAAAAACCCCGTGCTACATGTGAGTGCAGCACGGGATCACGTATATAAATTGATTAGAAGACCTTTGATTTCCCCTATTTTGGCGAGTAAATCAATGGATGATTCTTCTTCATCCAAAAGTGCCTCCGTCAACGCGATTAGTTTTTCATCTATTGTTTGAACAAGTTTCAATCGGCGACCTTCACCGAATTGGTTCCATGTATGGGATTGTGTTAACTCGATACCCGAATCTACCGCTTCTTTCAAAAAGCGTTTGATGAGCATCTTGTATTTTGCCATATCACGTAAGTTTCGCGACCTAGCGAGTCGATCTCCAGCATTTGAGATATCCCCAAACAACCTTGTGATCTGTTCTCCTTGCAGACGCGCCCCTTGTTTTTCTACCATTTGTCCAAATTTGTTATTACCTTGTGCATGCCGAAGAGGATCTGGCGGTAATTTATCCATACCTGTACGGAATTCACCATTGACTTTCATCAGCATTCACCTCTATATCAAAAATGGTGGAACTGTTCAATTGGCAAGACAAATACAGTAGCTCCGCCCACTTCTACCTCAATGGGATACGGAATATATGAATCTGCATTACCACCCATCGGTGAAACGGGTGCCACCATCTGATCGCGAGAGCGACAATTATCGCGAATTAAATCCAATGCTTTAGAGACTAAATCATCTTCCACACCCATCAGGAACGTCGTATTCCCTGCGCGAAGAAATCCACCTGTACTGGCTAATTTTGTATTCCGAAAATCACTTTTAGTCAATGCAGAAGATAATCGGTTACTATCCTGGTCCTGTACCACTGCTACAATCAGTTTCAATGTACTCTCCCCTTTTCCGATTTCTTGTGAAAATTTGTTTCCTTTTTATTATATCATGAATCCTTGTGTATGTTGACTTCAGAACTTACAATTCGCCAAACATTTTCAACTACTTGTTCTGGTGTTTGTTGTGCATCCACCACCTGAATTCGTTCACTATCCAGTCGCATCACTTCTTGATAGCCTTTGTATACCTGCTTATGAAAATCCAGTTTTTCCAAATCTAGACGATTTCGTTCACGGTCTTTATCCTTCCATATTCGAGCTAGTCCTACTTCAGGTGGCACGTCGAAGAAGATTGTACAATCTGGCATATATTGTTCAATCGCAAATAAGTTAATCGCCAGTACATTTTCAATACCAAGTTCACGTGCGAAACCTTGATAAGCCAATGAACTGTCAATGAAACGATCGCAAAGAACAATTTTACCCTGCTCAAGTGCTGGTATGATTTTCTCCACCAAATGTTGTCTACGCGCGGCTGCGTACAACAAAGCTTCCGTTTTGCTGTCCATTGTATCGTGATTCGAATCTAGGATCACTTCACGGATCTTTTCTGCAATAGGAATTCCACCCGGTTCTCGAGTCATCACGACGTCTTGTCCTTGTTCTCTCAGACGGTCTGTAATCTCTTGTAACACAGTCGTCTTTCCAGCTCCTTCTGGTCCTTCAAAACTAATGAATAATCCCGCCATCTTTTTATCCCCCATCTATTCGATTACTACTATTATTTGTTTCCTCTCAATATTGAATGCTCCCTGAAATCTACAGCCAGCCGTCAAGAGTTTATGCATTTGTTCAGCGTGCTCGCGACTAATGCGCTCCCCTGCACATACTAGAGGAATGCCTGGTGGATAGGGAATAACGGCATCTGCCGCCACTTTTCCTGTTGCCTTCTCAATATCTACCCACTCTGTATCCATCGTATGAATTTGGTTTGCCGTATAGACTACCGATGTCGGAGTACTAATTGGCAAGAAGTTATGGATTTCTACTGACGTATCTTCTCGATCTGTTACACTATCCACTGCTCGCCTAAATTTGTCGATTATACGAGCACATGATTCTACATGTTTCGCTTTTACTAAAGGCAGTATTAGTAGCACTTGATATAAGTCCGCCAACTCCGTATACACACCCTGTTGTTCCAATGCTTCCTGCAAGATAAACCCGGTATGACCTATTACACGTATAAGCAACTTTAGTTCATCGTCAGTCTCCACTACTTCGACGTGATTTATAGTAGATAAACCTCGAATTAAACTACTTCTGTATAGTTGAAAACTTTCAAAGTCATCCTCATCATACATCTCTGCATAATATCTTGCATCATCCAAAGATGCCATTAATAAATAGGACGGGCTACTCGACTGCAACATTTGTAGGTAATGAGCCACTCGTTCCGACTCTACAAATTGCGAACGAACATGTAAAAAAGATGCCATCGTCATAGCAGGTAGTGTTTTATGAGCAGACTGAACGACAACATCCGCTCCGAGTTCTAGTGCGCTCTTTGGAAATTCTTTACTCGCTATAAAATGCGCACCGTGCGCTTCATCCACTAAAACCGGTATGTTATGGCTGTGACAAATTTCTATAATCGCTTTCAGATCTTTATTTACCATTCCGTAATACGTAGGCGTAGTTAAAATAGCTGCTTTACTATTCGGATACTGCGCGAGTGCCTCTTTTATACTTCTCAACGATACCGTTCCAGCCGTTTGTGTTTGCTCATGCCAATCTGGTGAAAGAAATACCGCATTGGCACCTGTTAGTTCCAGTGCATTAAATATCGATTTATGTGCATTGCGTTGCACAATAACTGAGTCACCCCGTTGAACCGTCGCATACAGCATAGCCAGATTCCCTACTGTCGAACCGTTCACCAAAAAGAAACTACGGTCACTTCCATAAAGATTGGACAGCTTATCTTCAGCTTGTTTAATCGCTTCTGTCGGCTCATGCAAATCATCGAGTCCTGTCAGCTCTGTTACGTCATATGCAAGTGCTTGACGCAGAGCCTCAGGCAAATCTGATAACATCCCATTTTTATGGCCAGGTACATGGAGTGAAATGGTTTTTTTGTCGTTAAAATCCTGCAACGCCTGTACAAGTGGGCGATCTCGATACTTCATGTGTTTTTACACTCCTTTACTTTCATTCAGTATAGCAAAAAGCGACACTTCTGATGTAAGAAGTATCGCCACTTGTATCGTCCTATATTATTTATACGCCTTTAACATGGCTTGCTTCCTAGAATTGACACATAGCTTTTCATATATAGAAGTTAAATAGATCCGCACGCTCCCTTCCGTCAAAGCTAGGTTTTTTGCTATTTTATAATTGGTTTCACCTAGCACAAGAAGTGAGAACACTTCCTGTTCACGTGGTGTTAGCAACTCTAGGACAGGGTTCCTTTCTTTTGTGGCCTGTATCAAGCGTTCTACGTAGAAGTGTGGAACCTGTGTCCATTCCCTATCAATTTGTTGCTTACGTAATTTTACATATTCTTTTAGCATATCCTCCATATTGTCTTCTTCCACGAATAACTGCGTATAGCCATATTCTTTACTATAAGCCATTGCATCTTGTAAGGACTGAGCCATTTCGGGCCAGTATGCCATACGCGCGTAACAAGAACTTTCTAAGATCGTAGCCTCAATATATGTTACTATTTGCCTTTCTTCTAAAGCTTCGAACTTCACACACAATGTTTTCTCCAATGCTTCTTCCCATTGCCCTTTTCTCAAAAGCAGTCTTGCTTCTACAAGCGCAACAAAAGGATGTTGCTGTATACCTTCTGCATAGTCACGTTGTATCATCGAGAGCGCCATTTCTGCATCTTCTAGATGGTCTTGTTTCAAGTGCAGGAACGCTTCGAATGCGTATAAAAACCCTTTCCAATAGCCGTCTTCGGTATATAGTAAAGCGCTTCGGATCGTCTCATGTGCTTTTTCCATCTCACCATTTGCTATATGCAATTTACAACTCAATACATACATAGGTATCAACAGACCTGGATCTTGGAAATGATGTGCTAGAAGTAGCGCTTCTACTTGTTGCTGTCTAGCTTCTTTTATTGAGCCTGTCACGTACAATGTTTCAGCTTGAATCCCATGATAATAACCTATTATGGACAGTTTATTTGTCTGGCAAGATTGTATCTCTAGTAGAGTTTGCTGTATGCCTAATTTTTTGGTCGAACCTAGTGGTGTTCGTAATAATACAGGCTCTACTTTATTAAATTGAAGTGGTAGCACGTATAGTTTGGAGCTTTTTTCTACATGTAAATCAAAGCCCTTTTGCAGCCACTGTCCTACTTCTGTCACGCCACCCATTCGAATGATTGTGATATAGGATTTGATTAAGAAATAGTCGTATGCAGCAGATCGACTTCTTTCGGTAAAAGCATTCCATTCTTTCCGATTCCCTTGCGCCGTCATTTGGTTCATGACGTGATCTGCTTCATCCACTTGATGCTCAGCTAGAAGGGCAAAAGCAAAGAGCAGTTGAAGATCAAAAGCCAATGGAATATGAACTTTTTCAAATTCTTTACACCAGGAGATAAAAGATGCAGTTTTTTTATTTTTTATAAGATCCTCACCGTAATGCATCATCCAAGTGCTTGCAAGTGGGTACGCTTGCCCCTTTAAGGCATGGGTGATGGCTTCCACAACATTACCTTGCCGAAAGTATATCCCTGCAGCTTTCCTATGCAAGGCAGATACAAATTCCTTGGAATGGTTTTTCTGCAAGTTTTGCCGTAGCGCTACAGCAAAAAGTGGATGATAGCGATATTGTGTATCTATTTCTGAATCACTTTCTATGAAAAACCCTTTTTCCTCCAGATTTTTTAAATGAATAAGACTCTCTTTACTTTCGAGTAAGGCATCACATATCTGTTGATTCATTGTGTCCAAGATGGATGTCACTAAGAGGAAATGCTGTGCGGAGCCTGAAAAATTGCTCCATAAATCATTTGTTAGGACATTCATTGTGAATTGTCGATGCCTGTCAGACCTCAATTGATGAGATATTCCTTGTGACTGTAAAACCTCTTGAAGTCCCGCAGGCCACCCTTCCGTTTGAATAAACTCTTGCCATACTGATCCTTGCTGTTGAGGGTGTTGTTTCAAGTAGCTTTTCATATCATCATCCGTAATGCGCAATTGCTGCATTCTAACTTCAGTGACAGTTAATAAGGATTGCCATAGTGCGAGTGTAAAGGGGGGAAGATGGCGACTGGCGAAGCAAATTTTTAATGATTCCGGTAAATTTACTACAAAGTATTGAATCATTTCCAATAGTTCTGGATCATTAATATGATGAAAGTCATCGATGATCAATCGTACCGGCTTTTCTTTACCTCTGTCTAGTTCTTTATAGTAGCTCCACATAGCATCCAGTTCATTCCGGTCTGCTTTGGCTAACTTCTTTTGTAATTTCTTTTTGGGTAGCAAATTACACGCTGAATAAACGGTATAGATAATATATCCAAAGAAATGAAGTGCTTGATTGTCGCTTTCATCGACTGATAGCCATGCAATATGTTCATCAAGTTCTTCTGACCAACGAGTTAAAAACGTCGTCTTACCATAACCCGTTGGAGCGCTGATAAATAGTACGTTTGACTGTACCGCCTCATGTCGGACGGTGAACATACTCTCCCTGCTAATCCACTTTTCAAAATGAACAGGCTTTTGTATTTTCGATTCTACTAATACAACCATTATAGCCATCCCCTTTGTCGATAGTAGTTCTACTGCCAATCCTTCACTTGCAATATAGCTTGAGTTCGCGAGCTGACATTGAGCTTTTTATACACCTTCGATAAATACACTCTAACGGTTCCCTCTGAAAGGAATAGTTGTTCAGCTATTTCCTTATTTGTTGAACCTGTCGCAAGTGCTTTGATCAGCTCTTCCTCTCGCGGAGTTAGCTTCGGTTTACTATGATTGGTGGTTGTGGGACGAGTGATATGGTCTGTGCGTAACGACTGTGCAAAAACAAGCGGGACCGTCTCCCATTCTGCCTGTTCAAAATTCATTCGACTTTTGATATAACTGATCAGCACTGAATTTAATGCTTTTTCATCCATGAATAGTCTTTTATAACCTGACTTCACTGCCAATTCGAGTGCTTCATGAAGTGTCTCCACCGCCAGTTTTCTCTTATTGGTTTGCCACATGCAGATTGATCGCAATACCTTTGCTTCTATTAAAGTTGTCAATTGAAAATTTTCTTTAGCTTCTTGCGCCACTTGATCAATATAATAAAGAGCTCTTCGGATATTGCCTTTTTCCATATGCCATCTTGCTCGTACGAGAATCCAGAATTCCAAGCGTGGCTCTGCCTGCTTGTAGGTTAGACTTGATGATCTGTTCAATTCAAATTCCGCCCGATCTAAAGACCCTTCCCGAATATAACCAAGTGCTTTCATTGTAATTAAAATACATTGCCAGTTGGGATTAACCGCTGACTCTATCGCGTGGTTGAGTATGGCTTGTGCTTTAATAAACTGTTTGCCGTCTAGATAAATTTTCGCTTGTAAAATGTACATGGGGACAGACAAGCCTGCGTCGGCATGACGGTAAGTATATTCCATTGCCTTTTCTATATATTGCTCTGATTCGGGCAGTAGATTCATTTCATAGAGAACTTCGGCTTGCAGACCATAACTATACCCGGCTAAATTGTGGGCGAGGAATTTATCACTTCGCAACGTGTCATTATATATAGATAATTGTTTGATGGAGCACAGTTTACCTCTGTTGCCTAAACTAGTGCGTAACAACTGTGGTTCAAAGTGGTTATAAATGATGGACACATGTTTCCATCGAGAATCTGTTGAAAATGGGTGATTGTGAATCTTTTGCTGTAAATACAGGACTCTCTTATCTGTCGGTCCACACTGCGTACACAACATAAAGACTTTTACGACCTCTAAAATTAGTGATGCATCATCCAATGCGGTCTCATTTTTCCAACCATCTTTTTCATGTCTACGATCAAGCTCTCTAACAATCGATCCTGCCTTTTCCATCTCAAACTGCATGGCTAGATTGAATGCGTATATGGCAAGCGTTTCGACATGAATTTCAAAGGAGTTTTTACGAAGCGTCTTAACCCACCACATAAACATTTCTATTTGTTTAGATAAAACGATGTTTACTAGATTCTCTTCGATCCAATGATCCGCTACGGTGAAGAGTTTTCCTTTTATCGCTAGCTCTATTGCTAGAGCATAATTACCTAGTTCATATTCGACGTACGCTGCTTTGGTATAAATTTCAGTGATAGAGTCTTTGGAAAAACGCTGATGCATCTCGTTCTGTAAAGCAGTTGAAAATAGACTATGATATCTGTATGTCAAATGACTGTTATCTAACCGATGAATAAACAGCCCTCTTTTTTCTATACCTTTCAATATATCTTCACTATCACTACGACCCAATACCTGATTACATTTTTCAGGTGTTAATTCATTCAACACGGATGTACGTATTAGAAAGTCTTGCATCGAAGGCTTGAGGCTCGATAAAACTTCATAGAGTAAGTGATTTGCTACCACGGGTGATAATATGGAAGAGTCCTTTGACTCCCATTGACGATCATCCTCTATTCCCGCCAAGTGGATTAATTGGATCCCTAAAGCCCAACCTTCTGTAATACGTAATACTTGCTGATAAAAAAATATAGAATGACTCATTTCAGGTGAATGCTTGCTATATAGCTCTCGAATTTCATGCAGTTGAAATTGTAGTTGTTGAATACCAATTTCATATACCCAACCTTTTGTCCGCCACTTTGAAACAGTTAGTGGTACTTCATTTTGACTCGCTATGAACAGCTTTACGTGATGTGGTAAGTAATCGATGAATCTGTTCATCATTTTATGGATGACTGGATTCGTGATCATATGATAATCATCTAGAATAAGTGCGGTTTTACCATGCATGTTAGTTAGTTCATTCAACAACATGTCGACGATCATGAAATGAGGTGGGCTAGTTTTAACGAATGACAATAGTTTTTCTGTATCGAACGCTTTCCCAATTCCACCTAGTGCGGTAATCACGTACGTCCAAAACCGAACCGGATCATTATCCATTCCATCCAATGTGAGCCAAGCCGTTGAGTCTTTTGTCTCGAAGAGGGATTTACTTAGCAACATCGTCTTTCCGTATCCCTTTGGTGCACGAATAATAGTAAGTCGCACTACCCTCATATGAATAGGAACCTCTATGTCTTTTCTGAAGATTATTTCTTCGTTTGCTAGTGGCATTTTAATTTTTTCATCTGCTCCATGTACTTTCATGAATCTTCTCTCCCCTCGGTCGCTTTACGACTCACACTAGGATATGGACGGTACATACTGTTCACTTGTCATGAAGATATATCTGTATTAAAAAATATTTCCCCAATTGGCTTATTAAGTACATCCGAAATCTTTTTCATTGTTTTGGCACTTGGATAGTACGCACCGTTCTCTATTTTGGATAAGGCTGTACGTCCGATCCCCACTCGCTCGGCCAACTCTGCCTGCGTCAGATTCATTTGTTTCCTGAGTTCTTTTATATGATTGGCAAACATCTCGTTTTCTCCTCTCGCCTTCGCTTTATAATTGACGGCTTTATTCAGGAATTCCAATGTGGATGTTTCCATTCCCCCCATTCGCCATAAAGAAACTCTCGTCTGTCCCTCTTCAGCTGAAATCTTCATCCATTGATACAAGGTTTGCTGATCTCCATACCAAACAGTAAACGTATCACCATGTGCATCTTGGTAATCAAAGTACATGCTGCCACTCGATGGATCTCGCATAGGTACAACATCCGCTGTTTCAGCAAGATCCTCTGCATCCATCTCTGTAAGAGTTTTCGTTTCCCCATTTCCGTGCTGCCAACTAAAACCGCCAGCTGATAAGGCGATAACCGGTTGCCCAGGAAGAGTATTCATTTTATTCACTACTTTACGGATGAACTCGTCATCCGCTTTTGGGCCCGGCTCGGAATGCCCCCCATGTAAGTTATAAGCCATCATGACGTAAACCGGTCCTGTTGGAAAGTTGTATTGTTCCACGTGTAAGTTAGGCTCCAATATAATACGCAATGGTTTTCCTTGTGCTTCAAGAACGACATGCAGTTCTTGATAAAACTGGATCAAATTCGGCAAGTCCTCTTCGTTTATATTTTCGTAGTCTATTTCAAGACCTTCAAATTGATAGGTATCGATGTACTCCAAAATATTATCAATATGTTGTTTACGACTTTCAGGCGTTTCTATCAATCGTCCAATTAACTCTGAATCTTTGTGGACAACTGTTCCATCGGGTAGAAACAGATCATTCACAATCGTTAAATCCAGCGGGATATTACGTTCTTTTGATAGCTTCTTCATACCAGCAATGGCATCGTCCATTTTATCGCGGAAGTAAATGTGATCTTCCCCATCGAAATAAGCTGCAAAAACCTGCGCTCTATCAAGACCTTCAACTTGTCGTAGATCCTCCACTCCGCTTTGCCATTGCCATTCTGTAACCCAAGCTGAAAACTTCAATTCATCTAGAACTGATAAATCCATAGTTTGCTGTTTCTTTTCCTGACATCCACTGAAAAAGAGGCAGGAAATCACAATGAATATGATGTTTTTAGTAGTTAGCATTGAAATCTCCGCCTTTTCAGCTCATGCCAGTCATTAGAAATTATCAACTACCCAGTTCATTGCAGACTTGATAGAACCGACAAACGTATACATGACTTGCTGTGGTTTTTGTATTTCATTTGTGAATAATGTAGTTTGCGCAACGTCTTTATTTGCTAATGAAGTGATTGTGACATCACTGAAGTGTGCATCATGGATTGGATCATTAAAGTCACCTGTTATCCATGTAGAACCAAGTGCTAGTTTGCCAGCTTGAATATCTGGATTGATAGCTAGCTTATTGATAACTTTTTTGTCATTTATCCAAATGGATAACTTATTATCTTGAAGCTTCATTTCTATATACTTTTCGTTGGGTAGTTTTTCTTGTTGCACTTCATTTTCATTTCTTGAAGTGGACTCATCACTATCAGTCGCTTGAGCGTGATTGATTGTCTCTATTGACTGGGTATCAAGCAATTCCTTCAAATGACCTTCTACTTTTTCTTCAATAATCATTTGATCATTTTCAAATGCTATTTTTACATATCCATCACCATTATCACTACGCCGTAAGAAAATGGATTGTTGACCTTCAACATCCCCGCCCACTTTGCCAGTAAATTGAATGTCTTTGTCATTACTCTCTGTCAATACCAATTTCCCTTGCTTTCTTGCTTTTGATGTAAGTGTAATGGTGTTCTCGTTGAACTCAGCCGCGCCTTCTATTTCCTTCCATTGCTTCGCTTGTTTTTCATTCCCTTTTACAAATTCTACTTTTTGGTTGGTATCTTTTTGAATTTTCATTAGCAAATGATTGGTTGACCAGGAAGGCACGGGCTGGACACGTGTAAGATTATATAATTCATTATCCTTTGTGTTGTACGCGTCTCCTTCTTGATTGAAGTGCATATCGAAAGTCTTTCTAATTTCCTTGTCGTTTACTTCGGTAACCAAATTGTTTGCCGTATTGTAGAGCCCATTGGCGTGCATGATCATGTAGACACCCGGTGTCGAACCCAACTGTTTTTGATATGTTTGACGCATCTCTTCGTAATCCTTTGTAATTCGTCGCTCCATCTCTACACGATTTTCACTAGGGATCAAGTACTGATCGCGGATAAAGTCCATCGAAAAGTGATTGTACGAATCGATTTCATCCTTACTCAGTACTTCTTCATCATTGCGTATGTTCAGGAATGTGCCTGCTTTATTGAAGATATTGATATATGTTAAGCGGTTGCCATTACTGCCTAATTCCCAAAAACCGCTTTTTTGCATCTGCTTCAAATGCGAAGGCTGCAAAAACCGTTTATCCTTCTCATTCAATTTATTGGCAAAGGATAGTAATGTTGCTTTGTAGTTATATTTCTTCAACAATGGATTGACGAATACACTCGTATCCGTACGGCCATCTTCAAAAGCAAGAAACAATGCCTTTTCGGGTAATGGTTTCTTTTTCTTATAGAAGTCTAAGACATCTTGTTGAGAGATGGTCACGAATCCTTGGTCTGTTAACGCTTGCAGCTGCTGTTGCAATTGCTTCTTAGCAAACAGTGAATCTGAACCATCCCTCGATACACCAGGATAGGATAGTGCAATAAAGCCTTTCTTGTTTTTCCATTCCTTACTATCTGTTGCATCATAACGATTCATTTCGACAAACGTTTGGAATACAAGGAAGACTACGATCAGTAAGATAGCTAATTGAAAAATCGAACGTCTTACTTTCCTACGATTCTTCATTTCATAATCTAATACTTCATTATTTTTTTGTTTCATACGCCATTCTCCTTGTCTACAAATTCATATAGTTATGATTTGATAGTTAGAGGATCTTTTTTCAACTTCTTCCCCAATTTCTTCTCTCGTGCTTCGATGTCTTGTGGTGTATCACGTGTTCCCCAAGTAGATTTCCAGAAGGTTACCCAGGCAACCGGCATCTGCCACAAAAGAACTGCTTCATACATCAACACGAAGACAAATCCGAAGATCCACAAGCTGCTTCTTTTAAAGAACAAGTAAGCCGCGCTCATCATGAAGGCCATTAGGAATAGTCCCATTAAAAATGTCGCTGGGAATATACCGTGATACAGCGGTACATATACTAAGTTGTACAGTACAACTACTGGCGCGGCTATCGGTACAATCAGTCCTACATAAAAGAACAAAGCCATGAATACTTCCTTTTTCCAAATAAAAGTTCCTGCACGTAGTGATTCACGTAACCACGAACGTTTCCAACGCATTTGTTGTTTTAAAAACACACCAAATTTATCAGGTACAACTGTCGAACAAATTGCTTTATCTTGATATGCTGTGCGATGTGTTTGTAAAATAAAGTTGGTCATACTGCGATCATCACCAAATGTTGCTGGCTGGCCTAAGAAGGTTTGATTGAGCCAATCTTCCTGGTGTTCGAGAATCAAGGATTTTCTGTAACAAGAAAGCGGACCGGATAAACAAGTAACGCAATCAAAGTATGATTCAGCTGCCTTCATGACGCGGAAGGCAATGTAATAACGTACAACTTGTAATTTAGTAATACTGTTTGCATATTTATTTTCAACATCCGTTCGACCAGCAACGCCACCCATTTTAGGATCTTGAAACGGCTGGACTAAATTCAAAATGGCGTTTGGTTCTAGAAAACTATCAGAATCAACGAATACTACGAGGTCGTGCTTAGCCATTGCTACACCATCAACCAAAGCTTCGCGTTTCCCACCGTTTTTCGGCATAACGTATACTTGTAATCGCTCTTTTATTTTGTAAACTTCATCTTCTTGCTCCAACTTTTCTACCGCTTTCCAAACATTTTCTACCGTGAGATCTGTAGACTGATCATCTACAACGATTACTTCCAGCTTGTCGATAGGATAGTTTTGATTTAGACAGCTGTAAATCGTTTTATGAATCCATTCCTCTTCATTGAAGACAGGAATGATAATGGAAACACCCGGACGATAATTTGGGTTAATTGGGACATTTTTATATAAGGCTCCAAATATATAACGGGTCAGCAAGAAGGTAGCTGCAATGAGACTATAGAAGTAAATGAATTTATTGAATTTAAAGTAGACTAAACTTTCAACACGCATTAATACAATGAAGAATGATACGAGCAGTAGACTGGCAAGAGTGATAGTCGTAATAAATCTCCATTTCGTTCTTTGGAAGTACGTATCCAAAGATTCAACAAATCTGAATACCATTTTCCAGCTTACTTCACCATTTGGCATCTTCACTTCTTGCCAGCTAACTGTTCCTTGGATTCTCACTGTCGACTCGTACCCTTCGCCCAATGTTCCTTCGGGAATTTTAAAGCGTAAGTTTACAACATCACCGGCTTTCAGTGCATTCATAGATGAATCGAAGTCCACAATCAGCTCAGTTTTAGATATTTCGATAGCTTTTGTTTTCATTTTAGTGCCGAACATTTTTTCTTTCATTATGACGTTGAAGTCGCATGAGCAGGAATCTTTCAACAGGCGATTTGTTTCGACCATGTTGCCTTCTTCATCTCTTCGGACTATTGGAACGTTCGGAAGAAGTGTCGATTCACTAGTGTGTCTGACTACTGTTTTGATCGTTAGTTTTTCTTTCAGCATAATTCCACTCCTTTCTTATAGACTCCAATATCGAATATTTTGCTCTTCAAACTCCTTTTTATTGTAGATACCTTTTATATCTACTAATAGCTGCGTAGTCTCTGACTTGAACATTTGCTGGAAATCTTCCAGCCTAAGTCCCCTGTATGTTTCATGAGGTACTGCCACAATCACCGCATGCAAGTCTTTGAATTCATCAATTGACGTTAGTGTAATACCACATTCTTCTTTCACTGCTTGGGGATCAGCTAATGGGTCTGCTACAATAGGTTCGATTCCATACTCTTTTAATTCATTGATAATATCGAGTACTTTCGTGTTACGGAAGTCGGGACAATCTTCTTTAAAGGTTAGGCCCAGTACGCCTACTTTAATATCGTTCATATTCACTTTCTGCTGCGCCAGATTTTTAAGGATTTGCTGGGAAATGTATATTGCCATAGAATCATTGATATGACGCCCCGCAAGTAATATCCTAGATCGGTAACCGCAATCTTCTGCTTTATATGTTAAATAGTAGGGGTCAATTCCGATACAATGTCCTCCTACTAAGCCCGGTGAGAACGGTAAGAAGTTCCACTTGGTTTTCGCCGCCCGTAAGACTGCCTGTGTGTCGATCTTCATTTGATTGAACAGCATGGAAAGTTCATTCATGAACGCAATGTTGATATCCCGTTGTGCATTTTCAATAACTTTTGCCGCTTCTGCTACTTTGATACATTCCGCACGGTATACTCCGACATCAATAATCATTTCATAGACGCTTGCCACAGTATCCAGTGTTTTTTTATCACTACCCGAGACGATTTTCACAATATTTTCAAGACGATGTACTTGATCACCCGGATTAATTCGCTCTGGCGAGTAGCCAACCGTAAAATCTGTTCCAAACTTCAGGTTCGATGCTGCTTCAAGTTCGAGTATGCATACTTCCTCTGTAACCCCTGGATAAACTGTTGATTCATAGACTACGATCGATCCTTTCTTCATATTTCGGCCTACAGCTTGGCTGGCCAATTGAAGAAATTTTAAATCTGGGAGATTTCCTGACTGAATAGGAGTGGGAACGGCGACAACGAAAAACTTTGCATCTTGTAAGTCTTTTTCATCTGAAGTGAATAGCATACTTGTATCGCGTACTCGTTCGTCTCCTACATCGCCCGTCACGTCAATTCCAGCGAATAATTGATCGATCTTTTTTTCACTAACATCGAAACCTATGACGTCAGCCACTTCCGAAAATGCGATAGCCACCGGTAGTCCTACGTAACCCAAACCAACTACCGCAATCTTTTCCTGTTTATCTGCGATTCGCTCGTATAATGTATTCGCCATTGATACCATCTCCATCTATTAGTTATTCTTCATTCGCATTAACTCGGACATATGTTTAAATGTGTAGCCTTCCTCGCGTAATGTATGAATCACCTTAGGTAGGGCTTCGATCGTATGTGTGCCATCTAAGATGTGAAGTACGATGACGCTTCCATCTCCGCGTTTATTGATGACGCGTTTTACAATTTCATCTGCATCATTTTCCAGGTCCCAGTCAAACGGTGTGACATCATATAATGCAATACTTTTATAACCTGTAGCCATAGCAATCTTTGCAGTTTCTTCATCTATTTCTCCTGTAGCAGGACGAAATAACATTGTTGGCCTTGCTTGAATAGCTTCGGTAATCGCTCTATGGGCTTTCACCAAATCCTCTTGTAACCTTTCAGGGGTCATCTCTGTTACAACTTCATGACCGTATGAGTGACTTGCTACTTCATGCCCCTGTTCATAAATTGCTCGTGCTAGGTTTGGATTCTTCTCTACACCTTTACCAATTAGGAAGAACGTGGACGGAACCTTCTCCTCTTTTAAAATGTCTAGAATCTTGGACACTGTATAGTCGCTTGCCCAGTCATCGAATGTCAGTGCAATAACTTTTTCTTCCGTTTGAGCGTCGTAGAAGATGTTGGGTTTGATGTCTTTATAGTTTGGATTGATTTTGATTCGATCATAGCCTGTAATTTGCTCCAGTGATTTGCGCTCAGTTCCCCTATCGACCAGTTCTTTTAGCGGGACCAATTTATAGCCTGTTTTTTCTACAGCTTTTGCGATATATGGAATGGATCCTACTACCTCGGGATTGATGTCCGTATGCATAGAAATGATGGACCCGCGTGTTATATATCTTTCAATATAGTCTCCAATTGATTTAGCCCCTTGCATATCCCCTTCACGTGGATTGATTGTGTAATTAATGACTGCATCCATTCCCAGTTGTGCAGTGACTGCTTGTAGTTCTTCATTGTAATCACCAGATCTAGTCCTTACATAACGAGGTGTAACACCGGTTTCATTTCGAATTACTTCATTACTCAGTTTCACTTCTTTATATAGCTGTTCATAACTCATATTCCGAATTTCCATTTGATTCAATGTGTTGTTTTCTATTTCATGACCACGTTCCAAAATCAACTTAGCAATTTCAGGCTCTTCTGCTACCCGAATACCAGGTAAAAAGAATGTAGCAGGAATATTGTTTTCCTCTAATGCATCCAAAAGTTCCAACATCGTCTTTTTATCAGCCATTCCGTTAAATGTTAGGGATAACTCCTTTCTAGTAGTCCATACAAAAGAAAGAGCCTTACTTTTCTCACCGACATAGTGGTCTACCTTTTCACTGGCTAATGCGACTGCATTAGAGTCATTATTTGCTCTATTTCCAAATAGAGGTGAACACCCTCCTACTACCAATATAGAACTTAGAAATAAAAGAAGAGTGGTAGACTTCATTTTGCTCTTGTTGCGAGATTCCTTAGATTCATAACGCATTCTCAACACCTGCACTTTCTGTGTCACCACATTTTTAGTCAAATTTGTTAGTATAAAGTACAAAGATTACACTAAGTATTCCGAACGACCCGTGTTAATAAGAAGTTCAGACCTATTCGCTGACTACATAAAAGTTCTACTGCTTTTCGTTACGTATGTTTTTACTATCGCCTATCACTACAATCATCCTTATAATTACTGTCCAGCAAACTAATACAAAAGCTAAAATGCTACACAAGATAAACGTAAGCAGATGCAAAGGTAAACTGTGGAATATATAATGTGGGTAGCCGTATACATCGGAACCCCTTCTACTCCCCTTTCTATATCAAGAATTATTTTGTGTTGTTTTTCTAAACAAAGAGAGCAAAAAACGTTTTGTTTAGCCTTACAACACATATTATGCCCATTTGTTCTTTTTGTCAACACATTTGTCAGATAATTCTATCGCGTAATAAAATGAATTTTTAATACATGAGTTTCTTTGTAGGCTCGTTAAAAATACATATAGAAAGTAAACTATTTAAAAACTAAGGGATATGGAGTATAGAAGTTCACCACTCAATAAAGTAAAATAACTATATAGGCAAAAATTCAAATACAGTGCTGTATCCGCTTTAACTATATTTATCTAAGCTATCATCAGACGAGATCTATCGAAGGTTTATTTGAATAGTGTAATTTTTTTAATAAAATAGTCTTTTTACCTATTAGACTTTTGACTTTGTTCTGTTTATCTTTATATAAATAGGCTATAATAGTAATGCATACTTTTTACTAAAAACTGTAGATAGATAAGGTGGGGATATTATTGAACGAGTTTGGAAATCGTCTACGGAAATTACGTGAACAACGTGAAATGACTTTACGTTATTTGGCAGATCGCGCTGACTTGAGCTACTCTTTCATTGCTTCACTGGAGAAAGGTAGATACAATCCTTCTCGTGAAACGATTTGTGCATTGGCAGCTGCGTTAGAGACGGATAAAAACGAGTTACTAATATTGGCAGGTTACTTACCTAACGAAACAGTAGATCAAGCCATCGCTTCTTCAAAAAACAAGAGACAACCTAAAGATCTTGCTCTTGAGAATATTTTACGCGGACAAGTATCTTTTAACGGAATAGACTTATCTGACGCAGATAAAAATGCACTGTTGGCCTTCATGCAAACTATGTTTAGTTTGAGAAAATAATCTAATTACCCTTTTTCAATAAATCGACAATACTCAATAGTAATTTCTATCATTCTACTTTATAATAACGGTAGAATGATTTTTATATTCACAAATATTCTAATTGAAGCAAATAATATAATTCAGGCTCATTTTGAAGCCAGCTGCAAAGTACCTGCTAGCCTGAAAGTTATTCGCTTTGGCCCCTCCGTCGATCCGTTCTTTAGCTAATTACAAGGAGATGAGCAATATGCCGGCTTATATGGTTAATGAGTATTATATTTTTACTTCATTTGAAGATATGTCTTCTCTTATTCATGATATTATCCACTATTCTCTTCTACCTACACAGCATGATCATCATTCATTTTCTATTCTTACTGGCCAACTAGACATCGCTGCCTTGCAGTTCCAATCAGATAATGGACAGTCCATTGCTGTGCGCTACGAGAGTGAAGATGATATTTACTACTCTGTGTGAGTAGTAAAACCAAAGCAAACAAAAATTAATAGGTATTCATTATTTAATCCATGGGCTTTTCTAACATGGGTTTTTTTATTCTACTTTTTAAAAGGGTTTTGCGATGGGGGGCTAATGAGCAGTTGTGGAGGGCTATAGAGCGGTGAGCGTGGTTGATAGAGCGGTCGCAGCGTGTGATAGAGCACTTAGCGACGGCAATAGAGCGGTTAACACAGCGGATAGAGCGCTTGTGGTGAAAGATTGATCGACACATAATTATTGGTGGAAATTAGCTACATATTGAAGGCTATGAGCGGTTGTGGGGGATGATAGAGCGGTGAGCACGGTGGATAGAGCGGTCACGGCGAGGAATAGAGCACTCAGCGATGCCAATAGAGCGGTCAACGCAGTAGATAGAGCGCTTACGGGGGACGATTGATCATAATTAAATAGAATGGTACACAAGAAATAAAGGAAT
>NZ_PDYW01000011.1:0-66570 GCF_002743245.1 Sporosarcina sp. P26b | reverse complement strand
TAAACCACAACCTGACATGGTAAGTACTTAGCAGCGCAGGCACAACTGCGGGGTAGGCCGTGGCCATGAGACAGCTAGCAGCTCCACCGCTAGTTGGCTCATGGCTGGAGGCAATCCCCCACGTGCCTGCGCGGCTCCAAAGCATGACATTCACTACTTTCAATGACTAAGTAAAACTCGAGCAACGATCCAATCTATCTCCTAATGACTTTGCTAAGACCAAAGAATAGTCCCACCCAGTCACTGGTTTTATCTACTATAAACCACAATCTAACTTGTCAACCACTTAGTAGCGCAGGCACAACTGCAGGGTAGGCCGTGGTCATGAGACAGCTAGCAGCTCCACCGCTAGTTGGCTCATGGCTGTAGGCAATCCCCCACGTGCCTGCGCGAGTCCAAGGCATGACCCTCACTACTTTCAATGAACAAGCCAAACTCGAGCCACGATCCAATCCACTCCTCCAATGCCTAAGCCCACTTCGAGCAACGCTCCCACCACCTAGGTCCATCGCCTATTTCTTAGGCACTTTCTATCACCGCCTTGAATTTGTAACTATTTATTCAGTTTATACACTATCCAAAACTACTATTTCTGAGTATAATTTAGGTAATTCACAGAAGGAGCTGGAGCTGACCTTGAAGCCTATTTCGAAATTAGCATCTAAAATTTTAGTCATAGTCCTCTTTATCACGGCGATCGCTGCAGGAGTCACTTGGAACTACTTACAACCAACTGGAGGAAAAGAGATAACCTTTGCCCAGATGGAAAAATTAATAGCAGAACAATCAGGTGGTAGTGTTTTATTGAATGAAACGGCTGACGGGAAGTTATCTGTTACTGTGGATAACACTACTTACAGCACAATGGTCCGTCCGCAAAGTACACTAGTAGACGACTTAGTACAAAAATATAATGTGTCTTATCAATACAAAGCAGCAAGTTCAGCTAGTGGCTGGATTTTCGGAGGGCTAGTATTAGCTGCCCTACTAACACTGTTTATCCTTCACAAAAAAGGGAAACTCAATATTGGTGCATCGGGTATGAAGCATCAAGCCTCAAAAGCTACTCCTCTTCCGGATATTACAATGAATGACATTGGCGGAATCCCTGAAGAAATGAAAGAGGAAATTCTTCAGACATTAGAAGTATTTAAAAATCCAGGAGTTGCGAAAGATATGGGCATTGCATTGCCTCAAGGGATTTTACTGTACGGACCTCCTGGAACAGGTAAAACATTACTGGCCCAAGCTATCGCAAATGAAATAGGCGCGCTTTTCTATTCTTCAAGTGGTGCAGCTTTCACCGAACTATTTGTCGGAGTCGGCGCTTCACGTGTACGTACACTTTTTCAAAATGCCCGTAAACAAGGTCCTGCCGTTATCTTTATAGATGAAGTAGATGCATTGGCTGGTAAACGAAAAGAGCACGGCGGTGAAGAATCTGAGAAGACATTGACGGAATTACTCGTTCAACTCGACGGCGGTAATGATAACGATGGAATCTTATTCATTGCGGCGACAAACAGAAAAGATATGTTGGATGATGCATTCTTGCGTCCTGGACGTATTGACTTCACATTCAACGTTCAACTACCAGATACTAAAGGACGTCGTGAAATTATCGACATTCATACTAACGGCAAAGGGTTAGCTGCAAATGTAGCAGCCTCTCTCGACACCTTAGCGGAAAGCACATCCGGCTTCTCTGGGGCAGAAATCAGTGGCTTGTTTGAAACAGCTAGTCGCCGTGCTATGAGAGAAGGACGTAAACTCATTGAAAAGCATGATTTAGATTTTGCAATTGATCGGACAATACTTGGAAATACAGCTCGTACGTTAAACGATCAGGAAACGAAACGCCGGGTAGCCATTCACGAATCGGGGCACGCTATAATAGCCGCTATCACTAAGCCGGGGTCTGTGAGAAAAGCAACCATCATTCCACGAGGGCAAGCTCTAGGCTATGTAGCCCCTATTCAGAAGGAGCTCCATCTATCGACAGCTAGTGAATTGCTTGATCAAGTTAGCATGATATTAGCGGGCGGTATTGCAGAACGTCTCTATTTAGGTGAACACAGCATTGGTGTGGGTGGCGACGTCGAACAAGCCAAAGAAATTCTTGAGCGTATGGTGAATACAGGACTGTTCCAAGAAGGTTTTTCATTGATTTTTAATAAAGCGGAAAAAGAAGAAAAAATGCAGATGTTATTTAATCAGGCTGCAAAAAAAACCGAAACCCTTATTAAAGAAAATGCTTATCAATTTGAGGAACTGGTCAACGCGCTTTATAAAGAAGAAACACTTGAAGGTGACGAAGTACAGCGTATCGTTGAGTTGCCAACTCCAAAAGAAGCAGTAGTATTTATATAAAAAATCGAAAAAGAGAGGCCCTGAAAGTCATAACGGGGCCTCTCTTTTTTGTATGAGATCAAAGAATAGCTTTACAGATTAGAGTAATGACTTCTTCGACAGCTCTGTTTTTTTGTCCACTATGTGAGCACGGCAGGATCAATAACGACGTTTCTCCACTTCCATTGGCCACCCATTCTTAATTCGCAAAGAAATCAAAGGTTCTGGAACGGGTCCATGGTGTCGAATATTGCGTAACGAGAAATTCTTATAAAGTACTTTCAAAATAAGTGTCGCTTCAAGCATCGCGAATCTCGAACCGATACAACTACGTGAACCGCCACCGAATGGGAAATAGCTAAATGGCGAATACTTGTTACCTACCGCAAAACGATCAGGATCAAACAATTCAGGATTCGGGAACACTTTTTCATTTCGGTGAACTGCATACGGACAGATCATAAAAGTGCTTCCTTTTTTAAAAGACCTACCAAACATCTCAACAGGTTCGTCCAGTTCACGATAAATCAGCCAAGCGGGAGGATAAAGCCGCAAGCCCTCTTCAATAATTTGTTGTGTATACGGTAATTCCCGCATCCAATTGAACGGATTCCCTGTAAGTTTAGCTGTGGTCAGCTCTTCCAATAAACGTTTTTCCACTATTGGATGTCCTGCTATTTCTGCAATAATCCAACCTAATAAATTAGCCGTCGTCTCATGCCCAGCTAGTAACATCGTCATCATCTGATCGCGTACTTCCTTATCAGATAAACTATTTCCATCCTCGTCTGTTACCGCCATCATCATGCCGAGCAAGGAATCTTTGAACCACTCAGGATGCTCTTTTGCAGCAGCTAACACATCGTCAATCATAGCTTCAAGTGTTTGAATCGCTTCTTTATGCTTCAAATTCGCAGTAGTCGGAACAGAAGCAGGAATCATCACAGGACTAAATAAGATTTTGACACTTTGTTCTATCGTTGTCGTAACTGCATCCGCGAGCTTCTTCTCTTCTGCTGAAACATCTGTCGAAAACATTGTACGTGTAATGATCGATAGCGTCAGACGCATCATGACAGTATGTATATCGACTTCTTGTTCATGCTCTAAAAGTTCAACTACCTTTTCTGTTTCGTCGATGATTGCATAAGCATAGCGCTCCATTACATCTTTATAAAATGCAGGTTGAATATATTTTTTCTGCGTTGCATGACGCTCACTTTCCGTAGTCAGCAAACCTTCCCCCACTGTTCGTTGCAATACTGTCGTTGTTCTTCCTTTAATAAATGACTGATCTTGGCGTACTAAAATTTCACGAATAGCTTCTGGGCTGTTAACAACAAAAGTCGGAGAAATTCCTGTCTTCAATGAAATCATATCACCGAGCGGTTGAACACGTGTAAAGAATCTGATTGGATCACGCACGAATTCCAAGTAATTTTGTAAACGTGGTGTCGCAATATCTTGTACAGTAACCATAAACTCTCCTCCAAAGTTAACATAATGTACTACTTCCCCATCTCCTGTATGTACGCAGTGTTTCTGGATATGCTAAGAAAAAGGAGGTGGATCAATTGGCAAAAGACGTATTATGTGAAGTAACGAACTGTCATTTTTGGGAATCAGGTAATCAATGTGGTGCAGATGAAATCAAAGTGGTCTCGCGAAAAGGTAGAAAAGCGAAAGATATTGCCGAAACAGATTGCGGTACGTTCATTCCAAAAGGATGATCCACCAAGTAGCAGCCTCGCTTTTTATGCTTGGCTGCTTTTTCATTGTAAAACTGGACGTCTACGCATCGCTTCCCAGTTAACTGCAATAACACTTAGAACTGCAATCAACCCACCCAATGTAGATAATCCACTGGGTAGTTCTTGAAGCCATATCCAGGCAATGATAATGGCAACGACTGGTTCTATATAGAGTAAACTTGAAACCGCGCCCGCATCTGCAATCGACAGTGCAGTAGCCCAAGTCACATAAGCGATTGTTGCAGGAATAACTCCCATATAGATCGTTGATAATGTAGCTTCAAATGTAGCCCCTTGGATTTCATTGAAAAGACCGGGTGTGAAATAAAGAAACGGCAATGTACCTGCCCATGTGAAGTAAGCTGTCAATTCGACAGGCGTGTACTGTTTAAACAAAGGTTTTTGGAAGACGAAAAATATAGACGTGGAAATAACGGCTACTATTATAAACCATGCGCCTACTGAAACTTCTAGTGTGGCTTCTGAACTTCCTATCGTAATCAATGCCACACCCGACAAGCCGATTGCCATGCCATGCCAGCCCAATCGACTGATTTTTTCACTTAAGAAAATTACCGCGATAATAGAAGTGAAAATTGGTACTGTTGCGATGAACAGACCGGCAGTACCGGCCGATACGGTTTGCTCTCCGTATGTTAGACCAAAGTGATAAATACTAATTCCTGCAAAGCCGAGCAACATAATCTTCCATATATCTTGTTTTGCGGGTATACGAATTTTCGTTCCTGGCCATAGTGCATATAAAATAAATACTAGTGAAGCAACTAAAAACCGTGTCAACACCAAGTGCCCAGGAGAATAACCGCCTAGCAAGCTCACACGTATGGCCGCGAAACTTGAGCCCCATGCAATAACTGTAAACAAACCTAAGTAGAATGCTTTCTTATTCATATATGAACCTACCCTGTGGAGAAATCACATAACAAACATAACTCATTTCAACTTGAACGTAGCAGTACAATGAGCTACTAATTCATCTTTCTCATTGAATAACGTTCCTTCAACCAAAGCAGTTGAACGTGTCCTGTTGATCACAGCTGCTTTTGAATGCACCGCTTCTTGAACGACTGGTTTTAGAAACTGTGTTGTCATCTGAATGGTCATGACATCATTTGCACCCATCGAGCGGCAAAGCATTCCCATAGTCGTGTCAAGAATGGACATGTACATCCCACCATGAATAGTTCCGCGTACATTGTCATAGTGTTGACTATAAGGTAAATATAATTCCACATGTCCTGCTTCTAATTTTTGCGTTTGCAGACCTGCAAATTTCCAAAAAGGACTTGTCTCGAAATCTTGTCGAACTTGTTCCAAGTATTCCACTGTCGTATCGTTCATTTCATTACCTCCAAAAATGTAGTCTTTGTTCTTTATACCATATCGTAAAGACGATCTATCGACAATTCAAATCATTCTTCCTAACGATTTAAAGCAAATGTTTTTTTATTCTTTTCAATAAAAAGTATATATTTTTTATTCTTTTTCCTTTATAATGAAATCAATTTCATAAGTTTTTTAATTTAGGAAGAGTACCTGTGAGCATTATGCCAACCCAATCACCTGTTATGTAATGGAAGAGAGATCCCTCTTTTCTTATATCAACAAGCGAAACAGAGTAAAGGTCCCTCTCCAATCTGTCATGTTTGTATTATTTCATGTGGATTGGAGAGGGACTTTTTTATGTGAAAATGGTTTTTAAATATTTTATATAGAAAGGACGGATGTTTCGGTTGGAAAATAAGCTGAAGCTCTACGGCTTTAACAACCTCACCAAAACTCTTAGCTTCAACATTTACGATGTAAGCTATGCAAAAAGTAGAAGAGAGCAAAGTGAGTATATCGCCTATATAGATGAGCAATACAATTCAGAACGTTTAACGAAAATTCTCTACGATGTCACCGAAATGATTGGTGCACATGTTTTGAATGTCAGTAAACAAGATTACGATCCTCAAGGCGCAAGTGTAACGTTAATGATTTCAGAGGAAAAATTCCCTGCATCACAAATTGATCCTTCTTGTAATCAAGGCGCGATCCCCATCTTGCCAGATAAGGATTCCGTCGTCAGTCATTTAGATAAAAGTCACGTAACGGTTCATACGTATCCCGAGTATCATCCGGATAACTCTATTGCGACGTTTCGTGTAGATATAGATGTGTCAACGTGCGGAGAGATTTCTCCTTTGAACGCGCTTGACTACCTAATCGGAAGCTTTGACTCGGATATCATTACCGCTGATTATCGCGTGCGTGGATTTACACGTTCAGTCGACGGTAAGAAGTTATTTATGGATCATGCTATGACTTCCATTCAGGATTTTATTGATCAAAAGACGTTGGATAAATATGACGCAATCGACATCAATGTGTATCAAGCAAATATTTTCCACACGAAGCTACTCATTAAAGAAATCGATTTGCAGGATTACCTATTTAACAAAGATGTTTCAGAATTACCGCCAAAAGAACGCCTTCAAATCTCTCATAACTTGCGCAAAGAGATGATTGAAATCTATAGCGGCTCGAATGTCTATGAAAATGAGTGAGGAGAGACCATTGAAATTATCACAACATCGCGTTCCAATTATGGAAGCATTGCAGCAATATCAAGAAGCACGTGTCGTTCCTTTTGATGTTCCCGGTCACAAACACGGTCGAGGCAATAAGGAACTTGCCGATTTCCTCGGGGAGACTTGCTTACATCATGACGTGAATTCCATGAAACCTCTTGATAATTTATGTCACCCCGTTTCTGTCATACGTGAAGCAGAAGAACTGGCGGCAGACGCTTTTGGCGCGAAGCACGCCTTCTTGCTTGTGAATGGGACAACCTCTGCTGTCCAAGCAATGGTTATGACTGCTTGTAAAGCTGGAGAAAAAATCATTATGCCACGAAATGTCCATCGTAGTGCAATTAATGCCTTGATTTTAAGTGGCGCTATTCCTATCTATGTAAATCCTGGAGTGCAAGAAGAACTTGGCATTCCACTTGGCATGGCCGTAGATGAAGTAAAAAAAGCAATTGTGGATCATCCGGATGCTAAAGCGATTCTCATTAATAATCCTACCTATTATGGGATCTGCTCCAATCTGCAAGCCATTACCGATTTGGCACACGCACACGGGATGCTTGTATTAGTAGATGAAGCCCATGGAACGCACTTTTATTTCAACGATAAACTGCCAGCTTCCGCCATGTCTGTCGGCGCGGATATGGCCTCTATCAGCATGCATAAGTCTGGTGGGTCATTGACACAAAGCTCATTTCTATTGATAAATAATGAAGTAAGTGAAGGCTATACGCGACAGATCATTAACCTCACGCAAACAACGAGTGGATCATACCTCTTGATGTCATCACTGGATATTTCACGTAAAAACCTTGCGCTACACGGTCAAGAAATCTTCGGTAAGGTGATCGAAATGGCGCAGTATACGCGTGATGAAGTCAATAAAATCGGCGGCTACTATGCTTATTCCAAAGAGTTGATAAACGGCGATACCATTTATGACTTCGATGAATCTAAACTATCTATCCATACGAGACAAATAGGTCTGGCTGGCATTGAAGTGTATGATATTTTGCGTGACGAATACGATATTCAAATTGAATTCGGAGATGTAGCGAATCTCCTAGCTTATATTTCTGTCGGTGATCGGACACTTGATCTGGAACGATTGGTTGCGGCTTTAGCAGAAATCAATCGACGCTATAAGAAAGATCCAAGTTCATTATTCGATCATGAATATATCACTCCAGACATCGTCCAGTCGCCACAGCGTGCCTTTTATGCAGAGAAAGAATTGCTTTCATTAACTGAATCTTCAGGTCGCGTAGCAAGTGAATTCGTCATGTGCTATCCCC
The DNA here is from genome assembly GCF_002743245.1 of Sporosarcina sp. P26b. Taxonomy (NCBI): domain Bacteria; kingdom Bacillati; phylum Bacillota; class Bacilli; order Caryophanales; family Caryophanaceae; genus Sporosarcina; species Sporosarcina sp. P26b. The sequence continues at coordinate 58,581 of NZ_PDYW01000011.1, read as the reverse complement.
CAGGCATTCCGATCTTGGCACCTGGGGAACGCATCACTGATGAAATCATCGACTATATAGACTACTGCAAGGATAAAGGTTGTTTCCTGACAGGTACCGAGGATTCTAAAGTTGATTATATTAATGTAGTGAAGGAGGACGTCTGATGAATTTATGGTTTACCGAAGATCACTCACCACACATTCGTTTTTCCTTTCGCGTAGAAGAACATCTTTATACTGCGACAAGTGAATTTCAGAAAATTGATGTCTTCCAGACGACTGAGTTCGGTAGAATTTTGACACTTGATGGATATGTCATGGTGACGGAGAAAGACGAATTCATTTATCACGATATGATTGTTCATGTCCCAATGGCTACAAATCCTACAATCGAAAAAGTGTTAGTTATCGGTGCTGGTGATGGGGGTACCGTGCGGGAACTGACGCGCTATCCGACAATCAAACAAATTGATATGGTCGAAATAGATGAGCAAGTTGTACAAGTATGCCAGAAGTTTTTACCGCAAACCGCAGCACAACTTACTGATCCACGCGTTACACTGTATTTTGAAGACGGATTAAAATTCGTCCGCCAGCAAGAGAATGCGTACGATCTGATCATTGTTGATTCCACCGATCCATTCGGTCCCGGAGAAGGTCTTTTCACGAAGGAGTTTTATGGCAATTGCTATAAAGCACTAAACGAACAAGGTATTCTTGTGAATCAACATGAAAGTCCTTTCTATGCGGAAGACGCGCGCGGTATGCAACGTGCACATAAAAGCATTACAGGGTTCTTCCCCGTTTCAAAAGTCTATCAAGCACATATTCCCACGTATCCGTCTGGACATTGGTTATTCGGATTTGCTTCAAAGAAATATGATCCAATAGAAGACTTGGATTCAGATGCTTGGAATACAATTGGTTTACAAACAAAGTATTATAATCCCAAACTACATGTCGGCTCATTCGCCTTGCCGAACTATGTAAAGGAGTTACTGATTCATGCTGAATAAAAACATAGAAACATTTTTAGGTTTCGAAGGAGACTATGAAGATTCTTCATTCGTAATTTTCGGCGCTCCTTTTGATTCCACTACTTCTTTTCGTCCCGGAACGCGCTTTGCCAGTAAAGTGATGCGCAGTGAGTCTTTCGGTCTCGAAACGTATAGCCCCTATCAAGACGCAGATCTAACAGATTATGCATTGTTTGACGGAGGCGATCTAGAACTGAGTTTCGGGAATACGGAACGTGCACTGGAGCAAATTGAAGAATTCACTTCACTTGTTCTACATGACGGAAAAACGCCTTGCATGATCGGCGGCGAACATTTAGTTACTTTGGGTGCTGTACGTGCTGCAGCGAAAATGTATCCTGATCTGCATGTCATCCAATTCGATGCACACACTGACTTGCGCGATGATTATTTGGATCAACGCCTGTCTCACGCAACGGTTATTCGTAGAATCTGGGACTTGCTTGGAGACGATAAAATCTTCCAATATGGTATTCGTTCGGGAGACCGTCCTGAATTCGAGTGGGCGGCTAAGCAGCATGTGTTCATGAATAAATTTAATTTCGACGGCCTCGAAGACACAGTTAAGAAACTGCAAGGTAAACCCGTCTATTTGACGATTGACTTGGACGTACTGGATCCTTCCGTGTTTCCCGGAACCGGTACACCCGAAGCTGGCGGCGTAAGCTTTGTTGAACTGCTAAAAGCTATTTTGACAGTCAGCGGTTTGAATATCGTTGCTTGTGATATCAATGAATTGTCCCCTGTTTACGATCAAAGCGGCGCCTCAACTGCCGTGGCTTGTAAAGTGTTACGTGAATTAACGATTGCTATAAATAAAAATAACTAATTTGGTGGTGTCTTTAATGGGAAGAGCATTAATTATTGGAGCAGGCGGCGTAGCAAGTGTCGTCGTGCATAAGTGTTGTCAAGTACCAGATGTATTTGAAGAAATTTGTATTGCAAGCCGTACAAAGTCAAAATGTGATGCATTGAAAGAAAAGCTCGATGGTGGACGTACGAAAATTCAAACTGCACAAGTAGATGCAGATAATGTGCCTGAACTTGTTGCATTAATTAATGAATTCAAACCTGATATCGTCATCAACGTCGCACTACCTTATCAGGACTTGACGATCATGGATGCATGTCTTGAAACAAAAGTCGACTATCTAGATACAGCAAATTACGAGCCGCTTGATACAGCCAAGTTCGAATATAAATGGCAGTGGGCTTATAAAGAGAAGTTTGAAAAAGCAGGTATTACAGCACTGCTTGGTAGTGGTTTCGACCCTGGCGTAACTGGCGTATTCTCAGCTTACGCACTGAAGCATTATTTCGATGAAATCCATACAATCGATATCGTCGATGCAAACGCTGGCGATCACGGATATCCATTCGCAACTAACTTCAATCCAGAAATCAATATTCGTGAAATCACTGCAAACGGGCGTTACTACGAAAAGGGCGAGTTCATCGAAACAAAGCCTCTTGAAGTAAAACGCGTCTATGACTTACCTGAAATCGGTCCGAAAGACGTTTACTTGTTATACCATGAAGAACTGGAATCTTTGGCGAAAAACATTACAGGTGTCGAGAAAATCCGTTTCTGGATGACTTTCTCTGAAAAGTATTTGACGCATTTACGTGTATTAGAAAACGTTGGCATGACATCTATCGAACCTATTGAATTTAACGGTCAGCAAATAGTTCCACTTCAATTCCTAAAAGCTATATTACCGGATCCTGCTTCTCTTGGTCCGCGCACGAAAGGTAAAACGAACATCGGCTGTATTTATCAAGGTATAAAAGACGGCGAGCCGAAAACTTATTACGTCTACAATATTTGCGATCACCAGGAATGCTATCGAGAAGTAGGATCACAAGCAATTTCCTATACAACAGGTGTTCCAGCAATGATTGGCGCCATGATGATGTTAACAGGTAAATGGAAAAAGCCAGGTGTCTTCAATATTGAAGAATTCGACCCAGATCCATTCATGGAAGCATTGAATGAATATGGTTTGCCGTGGCATGAAGATTTCAATCCAACTCTGATTGACTGAGGTGAATATTATGAACTTTGATGTACATGCTGTCCCTTCGCCTAGTTATGTTGTGGAGGAAAAATTGCTTATCTCTAACTTAGAAAAGATGAAATCCATTATCGATCAAACAGGATGCAAGATCTTACTTGCACAAAAAGGATTTTCGATGTTTAACGTCTATCCTTTACTGGGGCAGTATTTGCATGGGGTGACTTCAAGTGGTTTGTTTGAAGCACGTCTCGGTTATGAAGAAATGGGGAAAGAAGTGCACACGTATGCCCCTGCCTTCCAAGAAGACGAATTTGATGAAATCCTTAGCTATTCCGATCATTTAGTATTTAATTCATTTGCGCAGTGGAAGAAGTTTAAGGATCGTGTTCAGAAGCACGACAAATCGATTGCATGTGGTATCCGAATCAATCCTGAGTACTCGGAAATTGAAGTCGACATGTATAACCCATGCTTCGATTACTCACGATTTGGTGTTACTTTAGAAAACTTTGAACCTGACGAACTTGATGGTATTAGTGGCCTACACTTCCATACGATGTGTGAACAAAACTCAGATACATTATGGCGGACAATCCAAATTATCGATGAAGAATTTGGTCCTTATTTAGAGAAGATGAAATGGATCAATTTCGGTGGCGGTCACCACATAACGCGTGCTGATTATGACATTGACGCATTGATTCGTAGCATTCGTTTCATGCAGGACAAGTATGGTCTTGAAGTGTACTTGGAGCCAGGCGAAGCTGTCGCATTGAACACAGGCTTCCTTGTCGCCACAGTACTTGATACCATGCAAAATGGTATGGACATTGCCATTCTCGATACATCAGCGGCTTGCCATATGCCAGACGTACTGGAGATGCCTTATCGACCAGAGATTATTGGAGCAGGCACGGCAAATGAAAAAGCCTATACATATCGATTAGGCGGCCCAACTTGTCTGGCTGGTGATGTAATTGGTGATTATTCATTCAATCAGCCGTTAAAGCCAGGCGATCGACTTGTATTCTGTGACATGGCACACTATTCCATGGTGAAGAACAATACGTTCAACGGAGTTAATCTTCCGTCCATCGTTCTTCATACGGTGGATAATGAAATTAATGTCGTGAAGCAATTTGGTTATGAGGATTTTAGGCAGCGCTTGTCTTAAAAGTAATGAGTGGGAAAAGCGAGAACAAGTTCCTAACTACTAATCAAAATTACATCATTTTCTATACTCCATTAAACTATTTCTTTTAAGACATAAAAACCCGATTCGCTGAAAAATGCGAATCGGGCTTTTACACTTTGATACAAATAAGTAATGCGTAAAAGTCTATATTACATCAAGATCTTATTAAGATTATTATTCAACTAAATGATACCTTTTATATTCCACTCAAGTTAGAATAGTAAAGATGCTTTCCTTCCCCTATCCCGCTCTTAAAACTACTACTCACCACTCACAGTAAGAAGAATCCAATACCCATGATTAGATAAGCTGAGAACAGCACGAGCCCTTCAAACCAGTTCGACTCGCCATCTTGACATATATTGACGACTAGCAAGGTGGCGGTAATCATGGCGATTAACTCTGGCCAAGTGAATACGAGCGGCATTGCAGTTGGCATCATCAAGGAAATCAGTACAAGAACCGGCGCTACAAACATTGCCACTTGCAATGTAGAACCAATCGCGATTTCAACTGAAATATCCATTTTATTCTTCATCGCCATCGTGATCGCTGATGAATGCTCTGCCGCATTTCCAACGATAGCAACAATGATGACACCGATAAATAACTCCGTCCAGCCAAACTTCTCACCTAACGTACCAAACGTATGCACTAGCTTCTCTGAAACAAATGCGACCGCTACTGTCGAAATCATCAATACTAATATAGCTTTCTTTTTCGTCCACTCTGGAACTTCATCCGTTTCGTGATCTTCAGAACCGTAAACACCACGGTGAGTAAATAATTTAAATACTAGGCCAGCTAAATAAATCAGAATAAGTATGATCGAAATACCAATACTTAGATGTAGTTCAGTTTTCGTATCCATCGTCATCGAAAATACTTCCGGAATCACGAATGCAACAACTATTGCAAACACTAGTAGCGCAGAGTTGAACCGTGCATCATAAATACTGAAATTCTGTCTTTTATGTTTCAGACCACCCGCGAAAAATGATAGCCCGAGAACTAATAATAAGTTTCCTAAAACAGAACCTGTCAACGATGCCAGTACGATTGCAATCAATCCGGCTTTTAACGTAAATATAGAAATGATAAGTTCTACCGCGTTACCGAATGTGGCATTTAACAAACCACCAATTCTTGGACCACTAACAATTGCCAAGCTTTCTGTAGCTCTTCCTATGAATGCAGCCAGAGCAACAATACTATAACAACATAGCGCAAACATCCATAAATCGGACCAATTCAAAAAAGACGCTAAAAACACTAAAGGTACACCAGTGAACGCCATTACAGTAAATACTTTATTCAGTGTCTCCACCTCGTTTCAAAATCAATTTGTTATCATCTTTCCCTTTTACTAGCGTAAATAAACTGGTTAAAAAATGGTTGATCATCGGAATGAAGATCAACCAAATAACTCGTACATAAATTACCGCTTATTCGTATTCAAAAAAGATGGAGGAGAGTCTGTAAATAAGACTCTCCTCCATCCACTATCATGATCTAGATTATATCCGTCAAAAAAATATAGCTTAACTTTTCATTTTGGGATCCAATGCATCACGTAAACCGTCACCCATGAGGTTAAATCCTAAAACTGTGAGCATTATGGCAACCCCAGGGAAAATCATTGTCCATGGAGCATTTTGCAGATAATCCTTAGAGTCAGCTAACATCTTCCCCCACTCTGGATAAGGGGCTTCCGCTCCTAGTCCTAGGAATCCAAGTGCTGCTGCTTCTAAGATAGCTGTAGCAACCGCCAATGTACCTTGAACGATAACAGGTGCCATTGAGTTAGGTAAAATATGCGAAAATAGGATTCTGAAATCTTTCATTCCAATTGCCTTTGCAGCTGTAATATACTCATCTTCTTTAATACTCAATACTTTAGACCGTATCAATCGTCCAAAGTTCGGTACGTTAATGATCGCAATTGCAATTAACGCGTTACGTAAACTTGGTCCTAGTACGGATACAATCGCAATTGCCAATAAAATAGAAGGGAATGCGAGCATAATATCGAATATCCTCGAAATAATGGTATCAATCCAGCGACCATAATAACCCGCGATAATTCCTAGGAAACTACCTACTACAATCGAACCTACTACCGAGAAAAATCCAACAGTTAGAGAAATTCGTGCACCGTGAATAATACGTGAGAAAATATCACGGCCGAAATCATCCGTACCGAACCAGTATTCTGACGAAGGAGGTTGCAGTCGATCTGTCATTAATTGTTCGTTGATGCCTTCTTTCGTGACAAGGGGTCCGAAGAGTGCGAGCAGTATAAAGAATATGACAATGACTGCGCCCACAACCGCCACTTTACTTTTACGAAAACCTACCCAAGCTTCCCGCCAAGGTCCTGTTGTTTTTTCTAATTCTGCTTCTACTACTCCATCTACCTTAGGCGTAAATTCTGACATGAACTGTTCCTCCTTCCTCAATCATACTTAATCCTCGGATCGATCAGTCCATACAATAGGTCGACGATGAGATTGATCATGACAAAGATAAATGCAACGATGAGTATACCTGATTGAATAACAGGATAATCTCTAAAGTTGATTGCGTCATAGATATAGCGTCCGATTCCAGGCCAAGCGAAGATTGTTTCCGTCAGAATAGCTCCACCGAGCAATAAACCTATCTGCAAACCAATAACTGTCAACACAGGAATGATCGCATTTTTCAACGCGTGCTTATATACTACCCAGAACATTTTCTGACCTTTTGCTCGCGCTGTACGAATATAGTCCGAACGCATAACTTCCAACATGCTCGAACGTGTCATTCGGGCGATAATCGCCATTGGAATGGTTGCGAGCGCTAGTCCAGGTAAGATCAAATGTTTAATAACTTCCCATAATTGATCAAACCTGCCCTGGATGAGCGTATCAATTATGTATAAATTGGTTATGGCGGATATAGGGTCCCGGACATTTTCACGTCCAGTTGTTGGCAACCATTGTAATTCGATCGCAAATGCCCACTGTCCCATTAATCCTAGCCAGAAGATCGGCATGGATACTCCAACTAGCGCTAGTACCATTGCTGAATAATCAAACCATGAGTTTTGGAACCAAGCAGAAATAATACCCGCGTTAATTCCTACAACGACCGCGATAATCATCGCAAATAATGCTAACTCTAATGTAGCTGCTAAATAAGGCCAAATTTCATCTGCCACAGGAAGGCGCGTACGCATGGATTCTCCTAAATCACCTTTAAAAATACCACCTAAATAACTGAAGTATTGTGTATACCACGGTTGATCAAGACCTAGCTTAATCGTCAAAGCTTCTACCGCTTCTTTAGTCGCTTGTTGTCCTAATATTACTTGTGCTGGATTACCAGGAATTGCACGAATCAACATAAAAACTAAAAATGTCATACCAAGCAGGACAGGAATCAGCTGTAAAAGCCTCTTAATCGTATAGTTGAACAACTCTTTCACCCCTCCGGCTCTTATCATTTATTAATCAAAGAAAGGGAGAATGCTAGCTTCTCCCTCTTCTTCGATCATACAATTTACTTGTAACTTATTTGAATTCTACATTTGATAACAAATCAGAACCCGTAGGATGTGGAACGAAACCAGTTAATTCTTTCTTACCGCCTAACAAAGGAATGGAGTGTGCAAGTGGTACCCAAGGCGCTTCTTCATGAAGAATTTCCTGAGCTTGCTTATACAACTCGATACGCTTGTCCTCATCTACTTCTGTTTGTGCTTCAATGAATAGCTTATGTGTTTCGTCGTTCTTGAAGTACGTGTAGTTATTGCTTCCGATATTATCTTCATCTAACAATACATATAGGAAGTTGTCCGCGTCACCGTTATCGCCAGTCCAACCTAGCATGAATGCATCTGCTTCTCCCTTGCTTGCTTTATCAAGGTAAGTTGCCCACTCATACGAAACGATTTTCGCTTTAATACCTACGTCAGCCAAGTTGCTTTGGATCGCTTCTGCTACTTTCTTGCCGTCCGGCATATATGGACGTGGAACCGGCATAGCCCATAGCTCCATTTCAAATCCATCTTCAAGACCTGCTTCTTTCAATAGTTCTTTCGCTTTTTCAGGATCATATGCATAATCTTCTACATCATCGTTATAACCTGAAATAGATGACGGCATAGCATTTTTCGCTACCTCTGCGCGTCCTTCAAAGAATGAATCAACGATTGATTGTTTATCGATAGCATAGTTCATTGCTTGACGAACTTCTTTTTTATCAAATGGCTCACGCGTTACTGTTAATCCAAGGTATCCTACGTTCATGGAAGGACGCTCGAACAACTGCAATGTATCATTGTCTTCAATCTTTAACCCATCAGCAGGATTGATTCCATCTGCCAAATCAATTTCACCAGATAGTAATGCGTTCAGGCGAGCAGAGTTATCCGGAATTGCTTGGAAAATGATGCGATCCAATTTCGGTAATCCTTCTTGCCAATATTCTTCGTTCTTTTCAATTGTAATTGTCTCATTTGGCTTCCACTCGACAAACTTGAATGGACCTGTTCCTACTGGATTACGCTCATACTCATCATTGCCCTTTTCGAAAGCTTCTGGACTAGAGATAGCGAACATACTCATCGCAAGGTTTTTCAAGAATGGTGCTTGCGGGCGCTTCAAAGTAATAATCACTGTGGATTCTCCATCTGCTTTAACAGATTCAATTACGTGATCTTCATCGTCTTTAAACCCACCGAACATAGAGTTATAGTATGGGAATGTATCTGAATCTCCATTAGCCCAACGCTCAAAGTTCTTCACAACAGCTTCTGCATTAAAGTCTGTGCCATCATGAAACTTTACGCCTTCTTCTAATTGGAATGTATACGTCAATCCATCTTCACTTGTATCATATTCTTTTGCAAGACCGGGTTGAACCGTTGTATCTTGCTCCCCAAAGTTTAATAACGTTTCGAATAAATTCACTGTAACTTTAAAAGTTTCCCCTTCTGTTACACGGGATGGGTCAAGAGATGTTGAATCTCCACCTCGTCCAAATACTAACGTCTTGTTTTCACTGCCGCCTTTATCTGCAGTGTCTTTGTCTTTGTCCCCACTACCTTCTTTGTCATCGCCGCCTGAACAAGCTGCCAGTGCAGTCGATAAGACAAGAAGCATGATCAACGCGAACGACCACAATTTCCCTTTTCTCATACAGATCCCTCCAATTGTTTTTTTCTTTCTATATCATCGTTGCCTTCATCCGTATACAGATGGCAAGCAACAGAATGACCAGTATTCTCCTCTGCTAACACAGGGGTTACTTTCGTACACACATCCATTTTGAACGGACAGCGAGTGTGAAATGCACAACCACTTGGAGGATTCGCCGGGCTAGGCATGTCCCCTTCAATAATGATTTGCTCCTTTTTGTAATTTGGATCTGGTACAGGAACCGCAGACAACAAAGCTTGTGTGTAGGGATGGAGTGGGTTTGCATAGAGCTCTTCACTTTTCGTAATCTCTACGATTTTCCCTAAGTACATAACTGCTACACGATCACTAATGTGACGTACAACACCGAGATCATGTGCAATAAAGATATACGTTAAGTTAAATTCTTTTTGTAAGTCTTGCATTAAGTTCAGAACTTGCGCCTGAATCGATACGTCAAGCGCAGATACCGGCTCATCTGCAATAATCAATTTAGGATTCGTCATTAATGCTCGAGCAATTCCGATACGCTGACGTTGCCCTCCACTAAATTGATGAGGGTAGCGCTTAGCATGATATTCACTTAAACCAACAATTTTTAAGAACTCCACAACCTTTTTACGACGTTCTTTTGCATTGTGACCTCCATGGACAATCAATGGCTCTTCCAAAATCTTTCCGATTGTATGCCGTGGATTCAATGAAGCGTAAGGATCTTGAAAGACCATTTGGATATCTCTACGAATCTTACGTACTTCATTAGCAGGTAGTTTAGCTAGATCTCTGCCCTGAAATTCCACTATTCCCTCTGTAGGTTCAAGTAACTGCATAATCGTTCGACCAGTCGTCGATTTACCGCAACCACTTTCCCCTACAATTCCAAGCGTCTCGCCTTCATTGACATAAAAGGAAATATCATCAATCGCCTTGACGTGACCAACTGTTTTACCAATTAATCCTTTACGAATGGGAAAGTACTTTTTTAACCCTTCAACTTTTAGCAGCGGTTTGCTCATTTGCACTCGTCACTCCTTCTTGCTCGTCATATAAGAAGCATCTAGTTTGATGATTTTCAGAGTTTCGGTACAATTCCGGCGTTTCTACCCAGCATCTTGAGAAAGCGCTTTCACATCTTGCTGCGAATCTACAACCCGTCTCAATGGATCCGGGTTTCGGCACATTGCCTGGAATGGAATAAAGACGGTCTCTTTTATCCCGCATATCTGGAACAGATTGAATCAATCCGCGAGTATATGGATGACAAGGATTTTCAAAAATCGCATGAGTTGGTGCTTCCTCAATAACTTGCCCTGCATACATAACTACGACGCGTTCACAAGTCTCAGCCACTACCCCCAAATCATGCGTAATAAGTAGGATCGCTGTATTCATACGTTCATTTAGATCCCGCATTAATTTCAGGATTTGCGCTTGGATGGTTACATCAAGTGCTGTTGTAGGCTCATCTGCAATAAGAACTTTTGGATCGCAGACAAGTGCCATAGCAATCATGACACGCTGTCGCATACCACCTGATAGCTGATGAGGATATTCTTTCATAATTTCTTCAGAGCGAGGCAATCCGACTAATTTTAACATTTCAACTGCCCGTTCCTTGATTTGCTTTTTTGACCACTTTTTCTGATGAAGGGAAATTGCTTCAGACATCTGATTACCTATTGTGAAAAGAGGGTTAAGTGAAGTCATAGGCTCCTGAAAAATCATCGCGACATCGTTTCCGCGAATCCCTCTCATTTCCTTCTCCGATTTTTTTAGGAGGTCCTGACCTTCAAATAAGATTTCTCCTCCAGTGATTTTCCCGGGCGGACTTGGCACCAACTGCATGATAGATAAAGAGGTTACACTCTTCCCACAGCCAGATTCCCCAACAATCCCTAAGACCTCTCCTTCTCTCACATAAAAGTCCACATGATCTACTGCTGGAATTTCTCCCGAATCCGTGAAAAAGGTCGTTTGCAAATCTTTAACTTCAAGTAATTTCTTTCTTTCGTTCATTTGCTCACCTATTTCCTTTTTCTGAAATAACTCATTAATCATTATTATACTTTTATTCTGATTAAACGCAAGAAACTTTTTTTATAAAATAATATATTAAGAGAATGTAGTAATAAAAAAAGAAGTACGTTAGGAAAGTTGATACCTACGCACTTCTTAAAAAAATTCAGTTTTTCTAATGCTATGCTTACTCTTTTAACAGCATAATTATTTCCCTTACCAAATAGCTTGACCGTCTACAAATTCTGGCGCTTCTAAATCTAGAAGTTTGTATAGACTTGGTGCAATATCAGTCATCGTTATTCTTTCACTAATTTCCCCACTGGTAATCTTAGGACCTGTTGCAAATAGAATAGGACGTAATGGCATACGCTCAGGATTACCACCATGACTCCCCAATTCTTGGGTTGGTTCGACAGCAATTTTCGCGTCTTTTCCCATCAAGTATCCTGGAGCAGCAGACAGGAATACATCACCACTATTATCATTATTAAATGTTACATACTCTTCTTGTTCTTCTGTCCAAACTGCTTCATACGGCGAAGTTTCGATTTCTTTCTGTTTAGATAAGACTGAAGGTGCCGGGTAAGTATAGGCTAGGTCCGCTTTACCAGTGAGCCAACGCAAAATAGGATGAGCCACTTTTTCAGGATCTTGTGAAAGGGCAGAAAAAACGGTCTTATCGGTAAAGACGGATACAATTTCATTCTTTACTCGTTCGTATTCCTCTTCTTTTACAATTCCTTTTTTCTCTCTACCTTTGAGATTTACATACACATGCGCAATCGTTCCACTCGCTTCCGCATACGCTTTTGTCTTAGATGTATCTACATTTCCTTTTTCATCTGTTACAAGCAGTCCGGCTTTCTCAAGCTCTTTATTCGGTGAAAGCCTCGTATGAATTGGTTCTAAGCCATGATCCGAAACAATCAACAAGTGATCTTCAGGGTTAAGATTATTTTTGATTCGCCCAATGGCTCGGTCCGCTTCCCCAAATGCCCAGCTAACATATTTCTCTTTTTCCAACACATTCGATAATTCATATCCTGGTTGGGCAGGTTCTCTCAATAAAAAGTTATGCAGTTCAGTATCTACGACTGGATAATAATAAAATAATAAGTCTGGTTGATAGTGATCTTTAATATATAAGCTGACATCCGTCACCCAATTTGCGAAACGTTCGCCTACTTGCTCATATTCTTCTCTTGTAATATCTCCATTTTTGAAAGCGTCTATCTCATCAGCCGCGGGATAAAATCCGAATTCTGATTTAATCTCGTTCGTGAATTGGTCTGGCCCTTTGTAAAGCCCTCCCATTACGGTACCCTGAAATAACTGTAGCTTCTCTTTATCTTCAGGATCCCCTTTTAGTTTTATATAAAATCCTGCACTATCGAAGTCTGGTAGGTCTAGCACGACACTGATCCAGTCATTTGCTGATACTTTTTCTCCTATTTCTTTAGGGTCCATTGAAATATAAAGCTCCGTTTTTTCCTCATCTGTTCGCAACACATATAATTGTTGGGATGGTGAGTTTTTTATATCTAATGTAATCACCGCTTCTTCCACTTCTGTTGTCGTGGTTGCAGTTAATTGTTTAACACGTTGATCTTCTATAGATGAAAATTTTAAATTATGAAGTTTCGAATCCGCTAAGGTCCCTCCTGAATACACAGCGTACGTAGCAGCAGAAGCATTTTCAGGATTTGAATCCGGGAAAGAGACCGTCGCTGTTACTTTCCCTTGATTTTTCGCTTCTTTCCATATAGGTGTAACGCCTAACGTTTGTGCAAATCCGCTTTGATCATCTTTTACTGTTTCACCTGACGAGTGGAACTGATTACTAACAATACCCGTCTTGGAAGGTGCTGCACCACTTGCCATTGTGGCATGTGATGGCGCGGTTAGTGATGGTGTAACTGTTATGAAATCCGTCGCATAAGCAGCCTCTTTTTGAAATCCCTCTAAATTCACCATGATTCCTTTATCTATATATCTCTGTGCGTCTTGATAACCCAATCCATCAAATGACACAACACTAATTGTGCCGGTTGATTGTGCTGCTTGAACAGACGAAGAGGTAGTAGTAGTCATGCTACATAAAATTATAGTTACAAAAATAAACAGTGGCTTAAACATTTGTCATCCCTCGCTTTGTAGAACTATTCCCTTCCTAAAATCATGTAAACTTGCTAACTACAAATATGCACTAAAAAAGTCTTTTAATATTAATTAACTAAAGCTTTTAATTTGAATTCACGTCAGGTCTTTCGACTCATTTACTAATTTTTTTACAGAAAAGCCTTGCAAAAGTTTCTATTCTTTATTAATGTTGCCCTAAGGAAACATTATTTCCTTAGGGCAACTTTTAACGTTTTCTATAGTTTCTTTGGAGGTGAAAATTTGAAGCCATTTGTTCTTCCTGCTTTGCCTTATGCAGTAGACGCTCTGGAACCGTATATCGATGCACGTACATTGGAGATTCACCATGGCAAACATCATCAGACGTATGTCAATAACTTGAATGCGGCACTAGAAAATCAAGAAGAGTTGCAATCTCAATCTCTTGAAACCATATTGACTGATCTCAGTCAGGTACCTGAAGAGATACGCACTGCTGTTCAAAACAACGGTGGTGGACATTACTGTCACAGCTTATTCTGGGAATCTATGACGCCAAAAAGCAAAGGTGAACCTTCAGCAGATATTAAGAGAGAAATCGATAAGTATTTTACTACATTTGATAACTTTCAAGATATCTTGACTAAAGCGGCGATCAGTCGCTTCGGCAGTGGATATGGCTGGTTAGTGCTAAATGACGGAGAGCTAGAAGTCATGAGCACGCCAAACCAAGATACGCCATTGAAGGATGGTAAAACTCCATTACTCGTCATCGATGTCTGGGAACATGCTTATTATTTAGCGTATCAGAACCGCCGCCCCGAATTCGTACGAAATTGGTGGCATACTGTGGACTGGGACGTTGTCAATGAGCGTTTCATCCAAGCTGGTAAAACAGCGGCAAAGTAAATTTTTCTTCTTTCCTTATCTCCAGTTTTATCCTACATTCCAATTTAGGGCTGCTTATCCGCGGAAACGGGTAAGCAGCCCGCCTTTTATTCATTAAAAACACCTCCCGCAATTCTCTTAAGCGGGAGGTGTTTATCAATTTATAGTTACAATGCAAGTTGCTTTACTCTATTTCTTTCAAGCCACGTCAAGCTTTTATCAAACAATTCATTTTCAAAAGAATAGCTTGAAAATGTATGATCAGCCTGTTCAATATATTGTTCTATTACACGCTCTCCGTTCAAGCGCTTATTGAGTGAGTTGACGTATCGTCTCGTATGTTCTTTTGATATTTGTTCATCTTCTTTTGCATGAACAATATGCACAGGTCCCATAAATGAACGAATCGCTTCGATAGGTTGATGTCTTTTCAAATCTTTAAGGAAAGTTTGGCTGATCATAAATCCGTGATAGTCATGACTGCCTTGCCTTGAAATTTCATGAACTGCTTTCGGTCCAAGAATTCCCGTTATATCTTCGTATGGTGTACCTACCGGTGACCAGAGAATCAGTTGTTTAATCCGTGAATCACTCGCTGCCGTCAGCGACGCAACTGCCCCTCCCATACTGTGCCCTACTAATGAAATTTGTTGTTTATCTATACCGCGAATCGAACTTAAATAATCTACGACATCCTGTACTTCTTTTAATTGATTGGTCAATGTTACATCTGCATAATCTCCGTCACTTTCGCCACACCCGCTAAAGTCAAAGCGGAATACCCCATATCCACGCTCAATGAAATAACGGGCGGCTTTAACAAATAGACGATGTTCCCCTACTTTACTACCTACAAACCCATGGATAAATATAAGCAACGGTATAGCTTCTTCTCTATATTCAGGCAGATGCAACGCACCCGACAAATTGTTTTCCCCAGAACGAATCGTAATATTCTTTTGCATTTCTTCCACACTCCAGTCAAAATATATTATTCCAACATGTTTAATAGGTATTATACAATTAAGATACCTATTAGTCAAATCAATCCATTGGAAACTCTCATTCTTACACAGAAAGAGACTCCCCTAGTAGGAAGTCTCTATAGTATATTAAAATGAGTAATTAGTGAGTGGATTGGGATTTCCGTTTTAGAGCAAACACATCTGCCTGGAACGCAGATCAACGGAGCCTTAACATTCACTTACTTCACAATCCCAAGCGTATTCAAGAACACCACAATAATCGTCAACGGCACTATCCACTTCATCAAAAAGTGCCAGAGCGGATAAAAACCTTTAGACTGCGTATGGTACTGTGTAAACTCATCACGGACCAACAACTGGTCCATCTTGCGAACAATAAATAACGCAATCAACAAACAACCTGCCGGAAGTAAAATATTACTGACCAAATAATCTGTCGCATCAAAAATACTCTTATCAAATATCAGGAAACCTGACAATGTACTGGACGATAAGGCAGAAGGAATAGCTGCGATGAATACAACTGCACCAATCAACCATGTCACGGATTTACGCGACCGCTTGCCACTCGCCGTCATCGCCGCCACAATAATCTCATACAAACTAAATGATGACGTCAATGTAGCAAAGAGGAATAAAATTAAAAACAATGCTAAAAATACTTGACCGAGCGGTAACTGAGAGAACACTGCTGGCAACACCATAAACAATAATTCAGGTCCTGCAGCTGGTTCTTGACCAAATGCAAATACTGCTGGAAAAATGGCCAGACCCGCAAGCAAAGATACAAATAAATTCATGCCAACAACAGAAGTTGCAGATGAAGTCAGGCTAACGTCTTTTTTCAAATAGGAACTATACGTTACCATGCATGAAAATCCTACTGCCAATGAGAAGAAGGACTGTCCAAGTGCATACAATACAGAATCTCTAGTAATACCGGAGAAGTCAGGCTTTAGGAAGAAAGAAACACCTTCCATTGCACCCGGCAACGTCAACGATCGAATAACTAAAATAATAAAAAATACAAATAATAAAGGCATCATATACTTGTTCGCTTTTTCAATACCGTTTTGTACGCCTGAAGATACGACCAATATATTAATAATCGTAAAGAGAAGCAAGCCAATCAAAGTCGTTAGTGGTGAACCGACGATCGAGCCAAATTGTTCTGAGTAGGAAGCACCTTCACTAATAATTTTACCACCAATAGATAATCCGCTATACACGAACACCCAACCACCGACTACACTATAGAAGGATAATAAAAGAAAACACCCTGCCACACCGAGCTTACCTATCCAGGACCACGCACCAGTCGGCGCTAGTTTTTTATACGCACTAATTGCTTCTTTACCCGAACCGCGTCCAATAATGAATTCAGAGATCAACATAGGTAAACCGATCAAAATTGTAAACACGACGAATAACAGGAAGAATGCTCCGCCACCACTCATACCTGTAACATAGGGGAACTTCCAAATTGCCCCTAGGCCAATTGCTGCACCTGCTGAAGACATAATAAACCCAAGCTTAGAAGACCATTGTTCTTTTCGTTGTTCCATATTCTCCCCCATTTCCTTTACTTCTGCATATAACAGTTATACTGTACTGCATCATTAGAAACAAGAGTAGATTTATATAGTTGATAGTTATACACAATAAAAATAGACATACCCGAATCGAAATGACCGCTTCGGATATGCCTTTTTTTATTGAAAATCTTCCTGCTCATTTATTTAACTCATACTTTTATTTTGCTGGGCTCTCGCTTCTCCGCCCTTACGCCCAATTTTTTCATAGAAATTTTTATCGTGTTTCTCTGAAGTTGCTTTTCCACCTTTACGTCCAATTTCTTTGTAAAACTCACTACTATGTTTCTGGGCTGTGGCTTCCCCGCCTTTACGTCCAATCTGTTCATAGAATTCTTTATCGTGTTTTTTAGAGGTTGCTTGACCTCCTTTACGTCCTGCCTCTTCCAAAGACATTTTCTTTTCTTGATCGGTGTTATGTTGGTTAGCCATATATAGTATTCCTCCTAGTATTCGTTTTACGAACCGTAATGCTTAATGCATATATTCCCAATCCGCTACGTACTAAACACTAGACGACTAAATAAGCCTTTTTTCGATAGAAAGGCTTATGGAATGGAATTCATCATTTTTTAAGGTTATCGACTAAATTGATCTTCAACTATGCGTATAACTTTTCAATTTTGATCCAACTTACTTAAGAAGGTATCAACAGAAGGGAGAATCAGATATGGGAAGAGATGAACACAAAAAAGGAAGTAATTCTGCCGGTTCATTACCACAAACGCCAAAGAACCAGACGATTGCCCCGAAAGACATGAAAGAAGAAATGTCAAAAGAACTTGCTGAATTACGTAAAGCTCCTACTCAACAGAAAAAACGTAAATGATAACAGCAAAAAGACCGGGAAAATTTCCCCGGTCTTTTTCATTTTCGAAGAGGAGCTTGTTCATCGATGATCTGCTCCAAACATTCGTCCCACTCTTCCGTTAATGTATTCCACACCCTAGTAAAGTACTTCTTTTCCGAACGATCATAAAGATAAAATTCTATACAAGGGATCAATTGACTATCTAAAATTTGTGGTATCTCTATCTTATCAATAACCTTCTGAAGCGTGCCCTCGGCTGTTTCAGCATCGGCCGCGAGAAGTGCTATGCGCAACTGATCATCAGTTAACGCTTGCGCTTTGCTTGAATACTTCTTCGCTAATCGAAATTCTTTAACTTTTGCTGTAAAGATCTTTTCAGGTTGCTGACATAAAATCGAATTATGATACGCACTATAGTAAAACTTGTTTTCTTCCTTTTTAGGTGGATGTTCGTAAACACCTGCTTGCAATTGTTTTACACCGATACTCGTCAGCTCAACATTTTCTTTTCGCCATTCGATCATCCGTGAAGCTTCCATTTTGCTAAATAAATTCTCAACAAATAGCGGCTCGACCGCAAGAAATTCTGCGATTTTCTTTGATTCAGACACTTCTAGTCGTTGAATCGTCAGCAATATCATTTTCATTAATATATCCATAGTTGTACGTTTACTCGTTGTGTAGGGTATATTGATGAGCTCAACCGGCAATCCCCAGCTGTCTGATTGTTGTATTTGGATATCGGGCTGTCGTTGCAATTCTTGCTGCAACTTTTTTCGAATCGAATCCATCTACTCACCCTCCTTGCATCTATTCTATTTTACGTAATCCACCTTGACGTTCTACTACTTCCCTCAACTGTTTATACATATCTCGCGTCGTGGAATTCTTTGTTCTGACGGTGAACATCTCGGAACTACCGACAATAATCAGCAACTCTCGCGCTCGCGATAATGCCACATTCAATCGTCGATAGTCTTTGGCGAATCCAATATCTCCACTTTTTTCTCCATGGTTTCTGACGAAGCTCAATATAATAATGTCCATTTCCATACCTTGAAATTTATCTACCGAACCGGTGCGACAATGCAATTGTTTCGGACGAATCTCTTGCTGAATAAGTCGGTCAATCCGCTTCACTTGTTCTCCATAAAAACTAATTACACCTACACTTTTCTTTTCATCAGGTTTCATCAAGCCATCTTTTTTAGCATTTTCCGTAGCCTGTTCAATATCGAGCAATGTATCTTGAATGATAGTGAGTTCCGCTTCATTGAAACGACTTGTTCCGCCTTTGACTTGCGCTTCGAAAAATGACGGTGTATTAGGTGTATCCAACCATAGTAAATGATCTTTTCTTGTGATGTTATTGCTGTCTAGAAGGTGATCTCGTAATTCATCTGAGTTGGGAAGTCCACATTGTAATTGATAGTTACCTTCTTTATAGAACGGTGCGATTGTAGCCATAATCTTTTCATGCATACGATACTGAATACTGAGCATCGTTTTATTTTGTTTTGGCAACGTTCGGAATAGGCGTTCAAATAATGATTCATTGAGTAACTTTTTCATTTCTCGTTGCACTTCTGGATCTTTTTGCTGATCCACTAGTTCATCCATCGTTTCTTGCCCTACTAGTGGCGGCAACTGGTGATGGTCGCCTACCAAAATAACTTTCTTACCTTTTAACATCGGCAATAGTAATTCTGGCGGTGTTGCTTTTGATACTTCATCAATAATGACTACATCGAAGACCGGGTATTCATCCATAAACTTCTTGGAAGCCGATGCGACACATGTGGTACCAATTACATTTGCATGATCGATATAAAGCTTACGGATTTCATCTAGATCATAGTCATTGGCCTCTTGTAGTAATTCTTCCCACTGCTCTTGCAATTCCTGAAGGATGGGTAGTTGTTGTTGTTCTTTCGCTACTTCTGCTTGCTGCGGTTCGGCTTGCGTTAGCACTTTTTCTACATTTTCAAGTTGCTCTTTTATATCCGGTTTTAATTGAACCGCAAGCTCTTCTATCTCCTGCTGTCGTTGATGTTGTTCATCTGTCAATTGCTGTGTTTTTCGCTCTACTACTAGGACTTCTTCCATTTCTGCTTCTAACTTTTGTTTTGCTTGGGAACATTTTAGTTCTGATGTAGTGATAGTTGCAGTTAATTGTGTTACTTTTTTTATTTGTTGCCTGCATTCAACTATCATCGTCTCCAACTGATTAATTTCCTCTGTCAATTGACTTTCTTCCCACTGCTTTTCAGGCAGCTCATTTTTTTGCAACCATTCTTTGATTCGTCCTTCTACTTCTGTTTGCTTAGAATGTAGTGCTTGTTTATGTTCGTCTTTTCGCTGTATCTCCAGTTGTGTTTTTTGAAGTTCATGCTGCAAAAACCGTAGAATTTCATGCTTCACCTCTGCAAAAACTTCCTTTACGGAGTGGACTTTCTGTTGCTGAAGTTCTATTCCTTTTGCCCGAACAATTTCTTCTTTACCGTAAAACAGTGACATGCCTTGTGCAATCTTTTGCAGTACTTCTGTTTTAGCAGATGAAATTTCTTTATTTTGTAGCACCTTTTTCGTCGTAGGATTGATTAAAAACTTACCTAAACGATCAATCATGTCATGCATTTCCTGAATGGTTTTGAAGTTTTCGGTTGACCGCTTATCAATAGTCTCTACTGGGTAACGATGCGTTTGTAAAAGAGACTGTGTTTTATTGATAGCTGTCTGAAAACGCTCATGAAGTTCTTTCCATTCTTGAAATTCATAGGAATACTCTCCACTTTCGATCGATTTGATAATTTTCTGTAAGTCGTTATTTCGTAACGTAATATGAATAGGTAAATCAATATGATTTACAGATAGTACCGTTTGAATATCTTTCATTTTCGTTTGTGACAGCACTTCACTATAGGTTTCTTCTAGCATTTGTTTCATACTAGGTAGTTCTTGTTTCTCTTCCTTACTTTTTTGTATGGCTTCAGTATTATTTTGTAATTCGGACTGCAATTTGATATATGTTTGTGCTTGTATTAGTAGTTGCTGTTCGTTCGACCACTTTTCTACTTGAGCTAATAATTCCACTTTACTTGGCTCAGATTGCAATTGTTCTCGCAATAGTTGTATTTCTTCTGTACGTCGCGCTAGATCACTTTCTATTTGTTCGACTATCTGTTGTTTTTGAGATAGCCGACGAATGGCTTGATCGAGCAGTGATTTTCGAGAGAAGTATTCAGATTTCAGCTTTTTTAACTTCTCTTGTACTATACTTTGTACTTTTAGTTGTTCGGTCAATGAAAGTTTTAATTCAGTGTTTTGTATGATCAGTTCTGATAATTGATCTGCTCGCTTTTGTAATTCTATATCTTTTGTTCGATAAACTGCACGTGTCGCCTGTACCGTTTCAATCGTTTCATTTCTCCAATGTAACGCAACATTTTCTTCCATGAAGCGTTTTCCCTCTTCTTCAATACTTTCTGATCGTCCATAGCGTAAAATGCGTGTCGCTGGATCTGTAAGTAATCGCCCGAGTGCATTATCCACTGCGAGATTTGATTGGGAAGCGACAAGTGTCCGCAAGCCGGCTTTGACATTCTGATAGCAAATCTCGGAAATCACTGTCGTTTTTCCTGTGCCTGGTGGACCTTGGATTACAAATAGATCATGTGCTTTCATCGCACCTGAAACGGCTTCTTGCTGGAACTCATTTAAATTATTATGGAATTCCAGTTGTGGCTGTTTATTAGTAATCTGCACGACAGGCCGTTCTTCAAATAAAACCCTCTCTAGATTCGCATTGGCTGCAAGTCCATCCTGCAAATCCTTGAAACCTTTACGTAACCGACGAATCTGACTCAATTCAGCAAAGTTCGTCAGCACTATACTTTTATTACGCGTGGGCAACCATTGTTCAGATCTAGCTTTCTTTTGAAACCGCTGATTCAATTCCACTACAATGATTTTTTGACCCTTTTGCGCATCAACAACTTGTCCAATATCAGTAGATAGCTCGTTCATTTTTACACTAAACCCGCGAAGTTGCTTCCAGTTTTTCGTTTGCAAATCATTGCATTGAAGACGCAACTTTGTGAAATCACTAGTGAAACTAGCTTGGGTAAATGTACAATTGATATCTTCTACATCCGCATTTTTCTCCGCTATTTGCAGATATCCTTCCCAGCTTTCAATTCGCTTTTTAACATATTCTGAGCGTTCTTCTGCAACGGGTAATTGGCGCAATTTCGTATAGAATTCGATTGGAATTGCTACTCCAGATCGATTTAATCGGAACTTAATTGCCGTATGTAGTCGACGATTCGTCTGAACTGGCTCTCTTGCACCCCTGACATGAAATCCGGTTGCTAGCAGACCATCCGGTTTCAGTACACATTCCATGACTGCAACACGTTGTTGTACTTCTTTGGCGAATCTTTTATTTGTTTTCGGATCAAAAAACAACGCATAGGATTGGTTCCCCATACGATTCTCAGGCTTCTTCTCAATATGTATATCAAAAGTAGACTCTGAAGAAACAAAAGCCTCCTCACTTAAAAACCACTGTTCTAAACCTTTTCGTGCATTTTTCGTTATTTCAAGACTGCAAGGTATCATTTCTATATTTTGTACTGGACTCATAATAGTAAATTCTCTTTTACATAGGGCTTTACTTCAGCAAGATCATTCATCGTGCTTCTCCCTGTTAATCCCTTGTTCAAAGCTCTCACCTCAGTCCTCTATTATAGATCATAAGTACATTAACCGCGAGTTATAAAAAACTTTAAAAAGATTTTAAATTAATTTTAAAAAAGATGTTTAGGAATGGTTTACCTGGGTATACTATATATACAAGGCAAACTGAAGGAACTAGTTAGAGAAGTTAAGCTACTAGATCTGGAAGAGATGCACAGCCTTGGCGGAAAATTTTTCTTTACTGGCAATTGGTACACTCGGTTTGGGAATCTGTTTTTAAGGTTCCAACAGAAGGACAGGTTTACCAGGCAATGCGAAAGAAGTTTTTTGTGTAAGTGCACGTGAAATACCTGCTTCAAAGAAGTTAAGCAGTGTAAGATGCAACATGCATACGACGAGCGTACAATGTTATTTCGTCAGTATGGAGTAATCGCAACATAAAATTTTCCGCATAGTAAGAAAAGAACAGTCAGCAGTCGAGAGTTTTCGATTGCTGGCTGTTCTTTGTTTCTTCGCCTTTGCGTTATTTGTTTAGCATGAATGGAAACTGGGAAAACAAATCAATAAGAAACAATAACGAGGAGGAGCACTTTATGAAAAAGAGAATGGCTTTAACAGCAATCGGTTTAGGTGCAGCCTATTTGATGCGTAACAAAGACGCACGCGACAAATTATCACGCCAATTCGATGAATTTAATGACACACCTATGCGTGGTGAACGTAAAGACCACAATCAAAAACCTGCACCGAATAAAGGATTATTAGGTCGATTTTTAGACTAACTTAACTAGACAGCAAAGGAGCGGATCGTCATGAGTAAAGAGAAAAAAGTATTTACAGAAAAAGACCGCCAAGATGCAAAAGGCGGCTATATGGACAATCCTGAAAATTTAAAGACTGATAAAGAAAGTATTTACGATATGCATGAGGATATGCAGACTGTAGATGCTATTCCATTAGAAGATGTGCGTATGGAAGAGGAAGAAGAAAGAAATCATCGTGAGACGAAAGACAATTCGTCTAGCGAAGAGAAATACGATAATAAATAACTGTCTTGTGTATGAGTAATACTTTAATTGTATAAAGAAAAATGGCGCCCTAATTAATTAGGCGCCATTTTTCATGTCATTTTCAATAAGGCTTCTGAACCGATCATACCTGCAGAAATACCATATTGTTCAGCTTCAAGTGTTACCGATTCTAAAGGTGCAGCGAGCAGCTGTTCAATCGTTTTCACTCCTACCGCGCGTCCTGCAATAATTTTACGATCCGCCAAGACACTGTTTAGCAAACCTACATCTAGGGCACCGCACATAATATACCCTTTGTCATTTGAAACTGTAAGTAGCGTAGTTTTAGGCAACTTCACTGTGACTGCTTGAAATGACTGTCCATCAATAGATATACTTTGGTGTTCAATCAAGACACCCACCCCTTTCTTTATCAGCATATGTAGAATCGTTCAAAATGTGAAAGTAAAAAAGACACCTTACGCACTAAGCACGTCTGGTGTCTTTCCGTCTATAATAAATCGCACAAGCTGTATTTCTTCTTCAAAGCCATTTAGTTTTGCTGTAAAGAATTCACTTTTCAGTTCAGCAATTTCAGGTCGCTCATTAATTAGCCTTTCATATACATCATGATGAATGAGTAAATCGCCACCTTTGCTCTTGTCTTGAATGCGAGCTGCTTTATTAACAGTACCTCCAAAGTAATCCAATAAATCATTCGCGTTTACTGCAATAACAGAGCCTGTATGGAAACCAACTTTGATTTGGACTGGCTGTGATAACTTTTCATTTAAATTGTGTATGCCTTGTTGTATAGCGAACGCTGCCTTAAACGAGTCGAATTCATTCGTAAATGCGCCCATTACTGAATCCCCTATAGTTTTGACGATCGTTCCTTTGTGTTCCCTTATACACTTCATCAAGTATTCAAAATGCTTTTGAACATCAGAGTAAGCTTTTGCATCTCCAATCTGTTCATATAGCTTAGTAGAGTCCTTTAAGTCGGTGAATAGAATAGACATATGTCCAACGCCAATTTGAAGACCTGGGGCCAATACTTCTGTTCCAAGTAAATCACGGAACAACTGAAGAGAAGTAGCTTCCCGTGCAGTTAGTGCATCATCATTCCAGTTCCGTTTTTCGAAGACGACTACAATTTCTTTATCGGTTTCATTCTGAATTGTAAATTGCTTTGCATAGGAAACTGATTCTTGAATAAATCCTTCTGATGTATAGGTAATGTCCGCGGATTCAGACATTCCGCCTGTTATCTCTAAACTGTCATTATATTTCAATACCCGACATCTAAGTTTTTCATCAAATTCCGGCCAACGGATTGTTTTATTGGTATGGGGAGAAATTCTGAATTGACCCAGTACATGAGGTGTTTTTATAGGACCATTAATACAATAACTCGTATGATCAACTTTTCGAATAGCTGCATTCACATGGAATTTCATTTCGACATAGCGATCAAAGTCCAATTCATAATCGACACCACATAATTCACAGTGAACCGTGTTTGTCATTTGCTTTAACGCAGCAGCTTTTCCTTTGGGCACACGGCAATTCGGGCACATTAGACTCCAGTCATAATCCAGCAGCCCCGCCGCATTTGCTAATAAAAACAGCTCAACTGATGCAAAACGGTCAAAATGATGAATTCTCGCCCAATGATATGGTTGCATTTCGGTCACCATTTCATCCGAACCGTTGCGAATTGTTTTTTCCAATGCATCAATCATTTCTTTAGTAGAAAACGAGTCTCTTAATAATGAAATCGCATGATCTAAGCGTGTAGATTCAAGATCAATCTTCATTTTCCCAAGTGGCTTTTCTTTCCCTTTATATTTTTCAAACTCCATAGCGTACGTAATCATATTTCGCAGTTGCGGATAGACTATGGCTCCCAGTGCTATTGGACCGAGAATATTTCGACAAACGAAATCTCCATGTAAAATGATTTTCGTCTTCTCTTCAGGTAACGGCTCGAGTCGAATACTCCAAAAAACGGTATCAAAAGGCCCTTTTATATATTTACGCTCTACCGAGTAGTGTGAATATCTAACCCATTCAAAAACGTATTCTTTCCATTTCAACGGTATCATATTAAAAACAGAGGCATCTGCATAACGAATGAGTTGTTGATCTTCTTCAATAAACTGATTGAAGTTAACTGGAAACATACCTGCATACTTATTTAACTCATTTGTGTTAGCTAACAACTCCCATACCACGCTAGGCGACAAATCCACTACTTGCTCATCACGAAAATGCATAGTTTTTCTCATAGTAACTCTTCACTTCCATCTACAAATTCATCACGTATGGCGATGAATTGATCTAAATTCTCTAAGAATATATCAACGAGTCGCCCATCAAATTGTTTATACCGTTCTTCTTTCATATACGCGATAATTTTTTCAAGTGGCCAGGCCTTTTTGTACACTCGGTCACTTCCCAATGCATCAAATACATCTGCCACCGCAGTAATACGACCATATATATGAATGTCATCCGCTTGTTTACCAGCAGGATAGCCTTTGCCATCCCATCGTTCATGATGTTCATTCGCAATAATTGCAGCGATTTTCAGTAATTCACGCTTTGACTTCTTGAAAACATTATGACCAATTGTCGTATGCTGTTTCATCATTTCAAATTCTTGTTCGGTTAATTTCCCAGGTTTCAATAAAATACTGTCAGGAATTGCGACTTTCCCAATATCATGCATCGGGGAAGCGTATTTAAATTTTAATGCTTCCGTTTCCGAAATTCCTGAAAGACAAGCCAATAAATATGAATATTTGGCTACCCTCTTCACATGAAAGCCTGTTTCCTGCGAACGACTTTCTCCAATTTCCCCCATGCGAACAATAATTTCTTTTTGCGTTTCGACTAATTCGTTTCGCAAGATGAAGGCTTCTAGTGATTTTCCTGTGAAATTCGAAGCAATCTTTAACACTTCTAAGTCTTCGTTGGAAAAAATTTGTGTTTCTGTTTGTTTATTGATGGCTTGAAACGCACCAATAATTTCCCCTTCCGCGTTATGAAAAGGAATACAGAGAATAGAAGTCGTATGATATCCTGTTTCTAAATCAACTGTACGATTAAATCGATGATCTGAGTATGCATCTTCAATTATGAGTGCTTCCCCAGTCTTCACACAATGGCCAACAAATCCACTATCGTCTGGGATACTAATTGTTTTAACGCCATGACCGCCGACAGTCCATAGTATTTTTTCATTGGCTTCATGTAACCAAACAGAACAACGATCTGCTGCTACAAGTTCTTTGCCTAAATCCGCTAGATTCATAACCATCTTTTTTATATCCGTTTCAACTGATATTTTTGTCATATATTCAAAAATGACCGCTAATAAGCGATCTGAATTTGATCCATTTATTTTATTATTCGTAAATGCATTGGATGAAGCTGGCAAATTCACTGCCCCCTTTAGAAAAATAATTGATTTATCTTTCCCCTATATATGTTAATATTATCATGATATAGACATAAAACATAGTTACTTCGTTTCATATTTAGTATTGGAAGTCCACCAAATGAATCTATTTACTTACTTACTACTTGGTCATCTAGTCGGAGATTATTTATTGCAGAACACTTGGATGGCCATGAATAAAGCGAATAAGTGGATTCCTTTATTAACGCATTGTGTACTTTACACACTTTCATTGGTGGCGGCCATGGTCGTTGGCGGGTTCTCCTTAAGCTATTTAGCTATAGCCATAATCTTTGTCAGTCATGTTTTTTTGGACAAACGTACTTTTGTCTTATGGTGGGTCAGAATCATTATGGGAGTCCATAAACCAGAAGGAAACTGGCTGACGATTTTAGTCGACCAGGTTTTCCATTTATTAGTTATAGGTGCAATTATCCATATTCTATATTAGGAAAATAGTATTTATTTACAAGTTCTCAAATTGAGGGCTTGTTTTTTTGTCTAAAACAAGAACTTAAGTCTTATATTTATTTCAAAATCTAGTTAATAACTCTTGTAATCTGTCTCCCTGCGCATTATTATAGAAAAATGTTACGAAGAAGATTCGTTTCAAACAATCATAAGGAGTGTGGCCAGATGGGAAGCATTACAAGAGAAGACGTTTATCGATTCGTGAAAGAAAAGAATGTGAATTTCATCCGTCTTCAGTTTACTGATATTTTTGGCATGATTAAGAATGTAGAGATTCCAATCAGCCAGCTTGAAAAGGCTCTGGATAATAAAATGATGTTTGACGGGTCTTCTATCGAAGGTTTTGTACGGATTGAAGAATCTGATATGTATCTAGTACCTGACTTAGATACATGGATGGTATTCCCATGGCCCTCTGGTACGGGTCGTGTAGCCCGCTTAATTTGCGACGTCCATTTAGCGAACGGCGAGCCCTTTTCTGGAGACCCCCGTGGGAATTTAAAGCGAATTATAGCAGAAATGAAAGAACTCGGCTTCACTGATTTCAATCTAGGACCCGAACCTGAATTTTTCCTTTTCAAATTGGATGCTAATAAACAACCAACGATGGAGCTCAATGATCATGGTGACTATTTTGATTTGGCACCCATGGACTTAGGTGAAAACTGCCGACGTGATATTGTGTTAGAACTTGAGGAATTAGGATTTGAAGTGGAAGCTTCCCATCATGAAGCAGCACCAGGACAACATGAAATTGATTTTAAATATGCAGATGTATTAACAGCTTGTGATAATATACAAACCTTTAAACTGGTTGTCAAAACGATAGCACGTAAACATGGTCTACACGCTACGTTCATGCCTAAGCCTTTATACGGTGTTAGCGGTTCTGGAATGCATTGTAATGTTTCCCTATTTAAAGATGGAGAAAATGTCTTTTTTGATGAAGGAGGCGAGCGTAAATTAAGTGAAACGGCTTATCAGTTCATGTCTGGTGTTCTAGATCATGTCCGCGGTTTCACTGCTATTACAAATCCGACTGTTAACTCTTATAAACGCTTAGTTCCTGGCTACGAAGCGCCTTGCTATGTTGCCTGGTCTGCACAAAACCGCAGCCCTTTAATACGTATCCCTGCATCACGTGGAATGAGCACACGTGTGGAAGTCCGTTCTGTTGATTCGTCCGCTAACCCCTACTTAGCGTTAGCCGTTATTTTAAAAGCAGGACTCGATGGTATTAAGCGAAAACTTACTCCACCAGCTCCTGTTGATCGCAACATTTATGAAATGAAGTCTGAAGAGCTTAAAGAACATGGCATCGACACATTGCCTACCGATCTCGATCATGCGCTCATTGCGTTATCTGAAGATCCAATTATTCAAGATGCACTGGGTTCCCATATCTACGCGAACTTTAGTGAGGCTAAGCTTCAAGAATGGGAGAGCTATCGTATTACGGTACACCCTTGGGAACTCGAACGATATATGAAGATGTATTAAGTTAGTAGCACGATAATAGAATATGAACTAAAGTAAACGGCTGTATGTACAGCCGTTTTTTAATTGCATAAACTAGTTAAAATCAGTTCTATTGTTCATTCATCCTAATCGGTTTACTATAGAAAGAAAAGGAGATTTCTATATGACAACAATTTGGTTTAATGCACTCTTTTATACGATGCAAAATGAAGGACATACAATAGATGCTTTACTAACGAAAGACGGAAAAATCATAGCAACTGGTTCCTATGATGAACTGAAAGGTCAAGCCGACAAACAAATAGATTTGAACGGTGCATTTGTTTATCCGGGATTTATCGATAACCATATGCACATTATTGGGCAAGGTGAGAAGTTGTTACGCCTTGATCTATCCGATACGACTTCTTCAGAAGATATGATGGAGCGACTTTTGAATGCCTATAAAGGATTGCCTGAGAATGAATGGTTCATCGGAGAAGGCTGGGATGAAAATGTTTTTCCTGATAAGAAGATTTTTACTCGCTATGAGTTAGATGCTGTAACGAATTCACCTATGCTATTGAAACGTACTTGTTGGCACGCAGCTATTGTGAACTCCAAGGCGCTTGAACTAGCTGGTATCACCAAAAACACACCCGATCCTGATGATGGCGTTATTGAACGAGATGAAAATGGTGAGCCCACTGGATTGCTAAAGGAAGGCGCGATGCAACGGGTACTCCAGTTATTGCCGAATCCTACAGTGGACTATGTAACGAAAGCGTTGGAAACTTCCGTGGATCACTTACTATCTGTTGGTTTGACAGGTGTTGTAACGGATGACCTAGGATATTACGGACAGTATCAAACACCTTTAAAAGCTTTTAATACCGTACTCGGTGGTGATCGTAAATTCCGTGCTCACTTACTGCGTCACTTTAGCGTGTTTGCAGAGTTAATGGATGATCAAGCTTTCTATAATGCACCATGGATCGAACCGGGTGAGATGAAGTTCTTTATTGACGGTGCTTTTGGTGGCAGTACTGCGCTGTTGAGTGAACCGTATGCCGATCAACCGGATAATGTCGGTACAGCCGTCCTAACCGATGAAGAGCTAGAGAACCACGTTAAAATGGCACGACATTACGGAGAAGCTGTTGCGATACATATGATTGGGGACTTGGCAGTTGAAAAGGCATTGGATGTCATTGAAAAGTATCCCGCACCTGTAGGTAAAAAAGATCGATTTATACATGTCATCTTGTTACGTGATGATTTAGTAGAGAGAATGCAAAAGCTTCCAATCGTTTTGGATATACAGCCTGCTTTCGTTCCTTCCGACTTCCCGTGGATTGGAGATCGACTTGGCATGGATCGTCTAGAATGGGCATATGCTTGGAAAAAACTTCTCGCCAAAGGGTTTATTTGCGGCGGAGGATCAGACGCACCTATTGAAGACCCCAATCCTTTACTAGGCATACATGCAGCCATCACAAGAAGATTGCCGATTGAACAGCACGAAGGTTATTTACCTGATGAAAAACTTACTCGTTTTGAAGCAGTACAATTATTTACTTCAGGCGCTGCAGCTACAATAGATAAAGCTGATTCTCGTGGACTTCTTTCGATTGGATTTGACGCGGATTTCACTGTACTGAAAGAAGATATTTTCACCGTGGCTGTTGATCGTATTACTGAAGTGAAAGTAGCGAAAACTATAGTTGCAGGCGAAGTGATGTATTCAGCGAATATGTAATAACGGTTTAGTAAGTAATGAAAGGGGAAAACTTTCTGAAAAGGAGGTTTTATTTTGGAATTACTTAAAGTACAAGGGCAACTAGATTGGAAGAAACTTACGCGCAATGTGTTGATTCCCGTAGTGGGTGGCTCACTCATTGGATACTTTGCAAACCGCAATACACAGGAGCAGTATGCAAAGTTGGAGAAACCTTCATTCTCTCCTCCCGGTGCCGCTTTTCCGATTGCTTGGACCGCACTCTATACGATGATGGGGGTAGCGAACTACCGCGTAGAAATGAAGCAACAAACGCAGCTGAAGGAAGTTGCCGAGCCATTATATGATATTCAATTGGGACTGAACTTCCTGTGGTCTTTCCTGTTCTTTAAATGGAATTTACGAGGCACAGCTTTGGTAGAGATGACGATTATGTTAGGTGCAATCGCCATGACGGCTTATGAATTCAATAAGATCGACCGTACAGCAGGCGCTTTGATGGTTCCTTATATTGGATGGGTCATGTTCGCATTGACGCTTAATTACTCTACTTGGAAATTAAATAAGTAAACAAAAACGTCCCCGCCACTAACGGCGAGGACATTTTTTATCGTTGATTATAGTGATTTTGATTGTAGTTCATACGTTCAGCAGTCTTATATGCATCGAACATTCCCCAAATCCATACAATTGGATACGTAATGAAACCGATGCCTACAAACATAAGTAAACCGTTGATTCCTTGTAGGATAATAAGAAAAATCCCTTTTAGAATTTGTCCATTATAGATTTGACCAACGCCAGTCCAGAAAAAACTTAGCACGGCGGCAATACCTGGTTGCTTAAACATGTCATCTCCCCTTCCTGGCTATTACTTCTATCTTACATTATGCAGAAAGGGAATGACAAGGCGTTTGCTATCCATCTATTTTAGAAACGGTCTTTGTCCAACTGGTCACCTTGAATATCTACTTCGCCTTCTTTTTCGAAGTGTACTTCTTCACGTTTCACAGTTTCATGGATTGTTTCATTTTCTACAACTTCTCGCTTCTTAAGAATAATCTCTTCCGTGACAACTGGTTTCTTCGTTACTTCTACGCGTTCCTCAGTAATCGGAATACGGATCGTTTCATCATCTTCTCTAAATGCTGTCGCATCGTTAACGTATTGGCTTTCATGACCTATTTCACCATCTACAACAGGTCTGCGTTCAATCGTTACTTCGTCATGTGAAACACTGACATCTACTGATCTAGGTTCTTCTACTACTTCTTTTTCAACACGAATCTCTCCACGCTGTGTTTCATGCTTATCTACTTGAAGACGTTCTTCATGCAAACGTAAACTCTCTTCTTCTGTGTTCTCACCGGATAAAGCATGTTCATTCGTATGAATTGCAGGGTCTACTTCATGATTTTGATGATTAAGTGTTTGATCAGGAAGTGTCTGGCTTAATCTGAAAGCAGGATCTCCGCCGTTCAATTCTTGGTCTGTTACGCTTAAACCGTTCGCTCCAAGATTCACATCTGTACTTTTTCCATCTCTACCGTAGAAGTCTGTGTTGTCCATATAGTGACGGTTTGCTTCGCCGGAATCAACATAGAGCAACATGCCGCCTTGTTCAATTTCCTGATAATACTTCACTGTATCTTCTGTACCGAACTCTAGGCTATCTACCATACGACGTACATGATCTTCTCCGGATACGAATCCCATGAAACGATCCCACCATGAATCGTCGGCTGATTTAATTTCTGCATCTGTACGACTTCTCACCATAGTTAACTGATCTTCATTCTTCACAACTACATAAATATCATCTTCAGGCCATCCTTCTCTTTTCAGCTCGTCCACGCGGTTCATCAATTCTGTTTCATTAAAGTACATTCCAATATATCTATTCTTACCCATTTAAATCTCCTCCTAGTATTTTAGTTAGTTATTTGTAAAATTCGTTTCATCGTCGTGTTGATACTTTTACCCCGGTTGTCGGAATTAAAAACATTTCCGTGTTTTTTTTATGCGATGTATAAATAATTGCTAGTAAGGAATGCTTATAAAAAGGAGTGATTTCATGCTGGAATTAAATACGTCAATCGAAGGCAAACTAGCGTGCTTTGGGACTTTACGGGATAAAGTAGATCAGCACGGTTATCATTTTGGCGGTGGCTGGGATTATGACAAAGGTAGTTTTGATTCCATTCTTCATAGAGAAGGTGGCGAAACGATTTATTTACGTGTTCCGTTCGAAGCACATGACGGTGAATTGGATGATTTTAATACTTCGATCAAGTTCAAAAAACCATATGTGATCAAACATGTGGTCAACTTGGGACTAGAACACGATGATAGTTCTTTGATAAGTGGTTCATTCAATCAGTTCCAAACGCCATTAGATAAAGATGCAGAAATCCGTGATAAGAGTCGCTGGGAAACCGCTGGCGAACTTGCGATTGAAGAAATATTACAGTACTTGGAGTAAAAAATGAGGATCTTCTTGCCGATATTGGCTGAAGATCCTCATTTCTTATTTGATAGTATTTTGTGCTTTTTGATCCATTTCATCTGAACTTAGCACTTTTTTAGGGAATTTTTCGAAGAGCGGTTCGAGTTCACTCATTAACTCTTCTAGTTCCGCGCCTGTATAGAAAAGCGATTCAAAATACTTTGTTTGCCCTTCTGTTTCTGCGATTATTCGAAGTTGTTGCAGAGGTTCTCTGCCTGCTAGGTCCTCGTCTGACATGATGTCTTCTTCTCCAACATAGTCTGTTTGATTGATCCATGATGTTCCTGTTTGGCTAGCCCCGTCAGCAAATGACAGGAGTTCTTCTACGTCTGCCGTTTGTTTTTTCATAGAAACCCCTCACTTTACTCGTTTCCTTTAGTGTTCCCTGTTGATTATTCTTAAAACCCTCTTGCTTGAGACAGAATGTGTTGCGATGGTTAGTTAGTGCAAAGATGTGCTCCTAACGCTTCGCTTTTACTCACAAATTCACTCACTATTCCTACGCACTCTAACTTGAACTAAACCATTTTTAAAAAAGCCCCTGCAATCGTGAGTTCACGACTACAGAGACAGTCTGTTTTTACATATCTTTATGCGTAAATGGGCACTTCCCTGTTAGTGGCACGCAATCGTCGCCAATGAAGGACTGTTTCCATTCATTATGCGTTGGATCTCCGAAGTGGCTAATGTCCGGATGCTTCGGAAGATCATCCCATACCTCTACACGCTCACGAACCTTTTCACGCGAGTTGATCCCACCCTTTTCTGTGCCTGTTAGACCTTTAAAAATCTTACGTGGCTGAAAACCGATGACCATTGCATTGCCTAGATCACGCGTCTTCCTCTGTTTATAAGCAGGCGCATTGCCAAAAGCAAAAATCGGCTCGCCTTGGAAATGGAAGTCCCATAGGTAGTGATCAGGGTCACGTGGTGCTTCAGCTGGCCATTCTTTCGGATCTTCTATATGCACATACTGCAGAATATCCCAAAACTGCTGACGGTATTCTTCTATTGAACCTTCTTCTTCAAAAGGCTCAACAAAGACAAATAATCCATGACGTTTATGCTTAGGATTTTCGAATAGCTTTAAAAATGCTGACAACGCTTGAGGTAAGTTTGACCAGTCCTTTTGAGAAACATAGGCATAGCGCAACTCACCTTTATTTTCACCAGCCATTCCAAAATAGCATGGAAACGTTTTGTCCGTCACAATAGCATGGAACGTCTGATATTCTCTAAGTAGCCATTCTGGTAAATCATTACGTTCTGTAAAGTCTTCCTTTTTCAATAACGGGTTTGATGTTTGAATCAATGTTTTATATTCCCCCTCTAACTAACTATGCTGTATATGCGTTACCCTCACCTTAACGGAATGTAATATATGGAATAAATGGTTCTCACTTACTATTTACACTCCTCGAGAGCAACTTATACAAGATACGGAATACGATGGGGACCTAGAACACACTACGATTTTATACAAAGAGAACACCTCATCGATTTCATTCGACAAGGCGTTCTTTTATTGTATAGGTTTCGGATTTTCCTGTAATTCATCGATCGTTTGCATAACCAACGTGACTGCTTGGCTCAAAGCACTTCCTCCGCCAAGTGCGGCTGCTACTCCCACCGATTCCAGCACTTCTGAAACTGTACAACCTGCATCCATACAGGCTTTTGTATGGAAAATAATGCAGTATTCACTATGAGCGTACACACTAACTGCAAGTGCAATGAGCTGCTTATATTTTTGACTGATATCTCCTTCTTCAAAACTGACTTCCGTAAATGCATGGAATGATTTCATTAACTTCGGCAATTGTTCGCTCATTGCGCCCATACCGGTTTTGTAATCTGCCAGTACGGCATCTGTAAATGTATAGTCTTCCATATAGATCGCCTCCCGTTATAGCAACAGTATGTCCGATTCTTTGTTTGCTATGCAGCGATTACGGAAATGTTATAAGCAATTACAAATCAAGGAGGTTCATCATGAAAATTGTCATTACAGGTGATACACATATTCCTGGCAGAGGAAAGGTTCTGCCTTCACGGTTACTTAAAGAATGCTCTACGGCTGATTTGATCGTACATACAGGTGATTGGAAATCCATCGAAGTTGTGCAGATGCTTTCTGAATTCGCAGAAGTAAAAGGAGTTTCAGGAAATGTAGATGAAGAGGATATTAGAGAACAGTTTCCATTGCAACAAGTGATTCAAGTAGGACACGTTAAAATCGGCTTGGTACATGGTCATGGAGATAAAAAGACTACAGAAAAACGTGCAATTGAAGCATTTGAAGGAGTGCCACTAGACGTTATTATCTTCGGTCACTCCCACATTCCGATGCTTCGTTACATCAATAAAACTTTGCTGCTAAATCCTGGTTCCCCGACAGATAAGCGGAAACTCCCACATTATTCATTCGCTATCTTACATATCGAGGAAGAGATTCGTGCAGAGTTAATTTTCTTTGATGATAAAACATAAACTACAAAGTGATTAGAACGTCCATCCGCGCTTATATTGAACAGGTGATTCAATTTCGACACCAAGTTCTTTAGCCGCTGTATACGCCCAATACGGATCACGTAATAATTCGCGAGCAAGCAATACGATATCCGCACGATCATTTTGGAGTATTTCTTCTGCTTGCAGCGCCGATGTTATCAATCCTACTGCACCTGTTGCAATATTCGCTTGCTGACGAATTATATCCGCATGAGGCACTTGATACCCTGGGAATGGATGAATTGCTGCAGGTACTACACCGCCTGTGCTCACATCAACCAAATCGACACCTTGCTCTTTCATCCAGCGAGCCATTTCTGCATATTGTGAAGCATCCATGCCACCCTCTTGATAATCTTCGGCTGAGATTCTGACAAATAACGGACCTTCCCAAACGGATCGTATGGCATCAATCACTTGCCCGAGTAAACGGTAACGATTTTCTGCTGATCCACCATACTCATCTTCTCGATGATTACATAATGGTGTTAAGAATTCATTAAGTAAATAACCATGAGCACCGTGGATTTCAATGACATCAAAACCAGCTTCCTTGGAACGGATTGCGCCTTGTTTGAATGCTTCAATCGTTTCTTCAATATCCGCAATTGTCATCTCTGCCGGTGTCTTATATTCTTCATTGAACGCGATGGGACTTGGAGCATAAATCGTTCCTTCCACTGTCGCTTTTCTTCCCGCATGTGCCAGTTGGATACCCGTACGAGACCCGTGTTGCTTCATCAAACGCACGATTTCTGTTAATCCTTCGACGTGATCATCCGACCAGATTCCCAAATCTTCACTCGAAATTCTCCCTTGCGCTTGAACAGCTGTTGCTTCTATGATAATGAGACCGACTTGGCCGACTGCACGTGTTGCATAGTGAGTTTTATGCCAATCCTCCACTTTTCCATCTTGATTATGTGAAGAGTACATGCACATTGGTGCCATTGCAATCCGATTTTTAAATTCTACGTTACGTATAGTATAAGGGCTAAATAATTTTGTCATGAAAATTCCTCCTTGAATAGTAGCTAGTGAAAGTATAGCAAATCTATAGTGGTTTTTAAGGAATCAGGATTTCACTGAGATGGTTCATCATTTTTCTTGGTTACTAAAAAACTGAAGACAACTCCATTTTTAGAGTTGTCTTCAGTTTGATGCGAAGCTTAATGTGATTTGTGTTTTATCATTTATTGACCATTTTCATAAATTCTCTCATTAATCCTGGAAGATCGGGCCAAGCATGTCCTGACACGAGGTTTCCTTCTGTATGAAGATCTTTTTCGATATACGTAGCGCCTGTTGCAGTAACATCGGGTTTACATGCAATATACGCCGTGTATTCTCTGCCCTTCATAAGGTCTGGAATAATGGATAATACTTGAGCCGCATGACAAACAGCCGCCACAGGCTTATCTTCTTCAAAGAAATGACGGACAATTGCTGGTAACGATTCATCAAGACGAATGTATTCTGGCGCGCGTCCACCTGGAATAATGAGTGCATCATAGTCTGCAGGATTGACATCTTTGAATGCAATATGCGAATCCAAGCCATAAGCAGGTTTTTCTACATACGCTTCCATTCCGTCGATGAAGTCATGCGTAACAGTATATAACTTTTTTACGGACGGTGAAGCAATAGTCGTGTCAAATCCTTCTTCCAAACAGCGATAATACGGATAGAAAATTTCCAGCGCTTCTACAGCATCTCCGCCTAGAATTAATACTTTTTTACTCATGTGCAGATCCTCTCCCTATTCTGAATTGTGTTACTCCTTTACTTCTTTCGACAGTTTACGAATGAATCCTCTTTCTTTTAATGAAATTGGCTTCATTACGTATAGTTATCTCGAATCGCAACATATTATGGCGAGGAGGGATTTCTATGGACAGAGATATACGTCACCTGTTTCACAAAGGAACCATCAACGAAGAAATGGGAATGGAGTTTGAAGACATTGCGGAAGCAGCTTCAAAAGCTCGGGAAAATTCGAGTGGTAAAGAATATCGTGACGCATTGAAAGAAGTTTATCGTGAAACAGAAGATAAAAGAAATAAGTAATGAAAAAACCAGACAGCTTATACTGTCTGGCTTTTCATATCTTATTGTATGTGATCCTTTTACTTCTGCGTATCATATATTGCTCAATAATTATGGCGAGAATCGTTCCTGTAATCAATCCGTTAGATAACGTAGAAGCTACAACGGCAGGAAGTTCAGACAAGCTTTCTGCGGGTACGAACATAGTACCCACACCCACCATCAACCCAAATGCTACAGCTTGACGCGCGCGTTCTTTTTCTGGATCGGCATCTAGTTCATTGAATGCCATCGATACCATCTTCGTAAAGATCGCGAAGGTTACAGCGTATGCAACGGGAGCAGGTAATGCCGCGAATATAGCCATGATGCTTGGAAACAGTGTAATCAACACCAATAACGAACTACCGATAATGAACGGTTTAATAGATGGCATTCGTGTTGTGCCAACGAACCCTGCAGATCCTGAGATGGGTACGGAACCAATAGCGGAAAAAGCGCCTGCGATTAGATGTATAAACCCTGAAGCAAATGCTCCTTGGCGCAAGCGATCTGGTGGATGGATATGAAAAGATTCCTTCAGTAAATGCTCCATGACTCGAATAGACGCAAGCATATTCGCTACCAGTAATAATGTAATGAATACTGCCGTAACGAGTACTCCACTATCCCAGACAGGTTTCCCATAAACAAACATTTTCGGCAGCTGGATCAGTTGATCGGACACCCGCGCTACCGCTGGTGTTTTCCCTAGTGCCAGGAAGATTCCCCAACCAAGTGCAATCGAAATCAATACAGCGTATTTAGATATCGACGGACGTTTATTAGCCATCGTAATGAATGTAATCAACAAGACAATAAAACTTCCAAGCAAAATGATGGGGTCGAGATGATCTCCTACTTCTTCTATGCCCATCATACCTTTAATGAATGTTCCACTTAGTTGTAAGATCAACAACATTAAATAAGTGAACGTAATGGCCGGTGTAAAAAGTGCTTTCATTTTTGTAATGATTCCAGTAGCCGCTAGGATAATGAATAGCACACCACTGTATAACATACCGCTTTGCAAGGCTTGCAAGACGTCTGTTGATGTTGTATAAAAGATGCCAATCATTCCAGCATAGACTACATAGATTCCCCACCATAATCCCGCAGGTCCTTCGTTGATGGGCATACGGTGTCCGAAGAATGCTTGAATCAGACAGGCGATACCGAGTACGAATATGGTTCGTTGCATGAACAGTGAGGTAGCGATTGGGTCCATGCCGAAGACGTGTGCGATGGCGATGGGTGCTGCGATGGATGAGGCGATGAGAAAGACGGTCCATTGTATACCGCCTGCTAGATGTTTCATTGGACAATTCCTCCGATAAGTGTTGCGTTGTTTAGAATCTTTATAGTATATCATGGGAGGTTGTTGTTTTTCGAACCTATGGATAATTTGTTTGAAAAGTAAGTAGGATACGATGTTAAGTTGTGTTTTTGCGAACCCTTTTCTCTTCCTTGTTTTTGCATAGGTAGTGGTTTGACTAGCAATGTAAGTGGAGCGGGCATTGGTTCCACTTCGGCGGTGGTGGATGGCGTGTAGGGCAGTTCTGGTATTCGTTTTTCGAAAACATGGGGAAGGTGTTCGTACGAGTAAGTAGGATACGGTTTTAGGTTGTGGTTTTGCGAACCCTTTACTCTTCCTTGTTTTTGCAAAGGTAGTGGTTTGACTAGCAAAGTAAGTGGAACGGGCATTGGCCCCACTTCGGCGGTGGTGGATGGCTTCCGCAATGAGCCAGTCAGGAAGAGCGCCTGGCTGTCTCATTACTACGCCTACCACTGTCAGCCGCCTACGTTAGATTGGGTGTAGGGCAGTTCAGATTCTTCTTTTGCAAGGATAGGAACTAGTACCACCCAGTTACTGGTTTTATCTACTATAAACCGCAAGCTGAATTGGTAAGTACTTAGTAGCGCAGGCACAACTGCGGGGTAGGCCGTGGCCATGAGACAGCTAGCAGCCCCACCGCTAGTTGGCTCATGGCTGGAGGCAATCCCCCACGTGCCTGCGCGGGTCCAAAGCATGACATTCACTACTTTCAATGACCAAGCCAAACTCGAGCAACGACCACAACACAAAAAAGAACTATCACAAGAAGCAGTAACATCACCGCTCTTTGGATAGTCCTTTTGAAATTCCGATTACTTTCCTTTCGGCTGCAGCGTAAGCACACGACCGTCCGGTATGTCCTCGCTCATTAACGTTTCATGATAGTTCCCAAGCGCCCAGTCCTCCGCCTGGTCGTGGAACCATTTGGACTTCAAGTGTCCACTTTGCCCTGGCCCGACGACGTGGTATGTTTTTGTTAAATCGTCTAAGTCTGCAACGAAACGCCAAGATGCGCCGTGATTGACGGAGCCATCGTCTTTAAACGCGGCCGCTTGTACAGTGATATTAGATCCACCGATTGGTTGTTTTTCGGGATTTAACAATTTTGCAAATAGAGGTGAAGCACTCGCCAATGGATGCGGGAATGTTAGTTTGTGATAATCTCCCCATGCCCATTTTTTCTGTTTGTCGCCGAAGTCATTGGCGATGTTTTTCATTGCCTTGCTGAATGCATCGTATACCCATTGATCAACACCTTGTTTTTCTTCAAGCCAGACGCTTTCTTCTCCGTTATAACCTTTGCGTAGAAGTTCATCTGTTATTTGATTTTTGCCCGGCATGAGTTCATAGACATCTGACGGCATTTCATCGCGGAACATATCGATTTGTAGTTGCTTCATCCACTTATGGAAAATCAGTGGGGCGCTGCTGTCTTTCGAATCAATTTGATCCCAGTTTTGCAACATTTCCAACGTGTCTTTATAGTCGCCTGACTGGTCTTTATTCTTTACTGATCCAATCATGGAATCAAGAAATTCTGCTGCATAGAGATTTTTTTGATCCATTTGGAGTTTCATCATATCGTCTGTAGTGAAGTTATCTCCTTCACGTAACACTTCCGCTATCCGTTCGAAACGGTATGGTTGTGCCCAAAACTTCGTAATGTGGTATGGATAACTTTCATTCACCACTTCATTGTTGGCTGTTGCGATAAAGCCTTCATCTGGATTCACAACACGTGGCAGTTCATCGTATGGTATATACCCTTCCCACCCATAGTCTGATGAATCTCCAGGCACTGCCAATTGTGCGTCTCCTTGTTTTCGAATCGGTATCCGACCGTTCGCTTTATACGCGATTGTGCCGTCCGTTGAAGCAAAGACAAAATTCTGTGCAGGAGCATGGAATTTTTCCAATGCTTTCTCGAAACTCTGCCAATCCGATGATTTATTCATCTCCATGATCGCTTCGAGTTCAAGCGTTGGTTCCAGTGCTGTCCACTGCATCGAAAATAATGCATCTGGATCTTCTTCTTTGTACATGACATCTGAAATGATTGGACCATGTTTCGTGACGATAACTTCATATGGAATATCTTTACCATCTTTAACTTTGATCGTCTCATCACGCACTTCTGCCTGTTCCCATTTTCCGTCGTAGAGAAACTGACCTTTTTCAGTTGGATGCGGAACTTCAATATACAGATCTTGCACATCCGGTCCGACGTTAGTAACTCCCCAGGCAATGTCTTCATTATTGCCTAAAATGATTCCTGGAATCCCTGCAAAGATTACTCCTTCCACATTTTGCTCAGGCGATTGCAGATGCATTTGATACCAAATAGATGGAGTGCTCAGTCCTAAATGCGGATCATCGGCTAGTAGTGGTTTACCCGAAGCGGTCTTTTCTCCAGATACTACCCAGTTATTACTGCCATTGAATTCAGGTGGCGATAGCTCTGGTAGAAAACGTCCCGCCACTTCCACGTTATATTCTTTATTTGCTGTCATGATAGATTCTGCGTTTTCCGGATACGTAAGGAATAAATCCTTCACTTTCTCTTCTGGGAATGCATTAATTGCCCAGTGGCGGAATGCTTGTGGTTGCCACCTCCCGCCGAGGTCATACGCCATATACTTCCCAATTGTTAACGAATCGACAGGAGTCCACTCTTCAGGTTCATATCCAAGAAGTGCAAATTCATAGGATAATTTCTTTTCAGCCTTAGATTCCTCAATGAATGCGTTGACTCCTTCTGCATACCAACCGAGTACCTCTTTTGCGTGATCGCCATAGCCTTGATATGAAGCTTCCGCGGCATTTCTCAAACTGAATGTGCGGAAAAGCTTATCCGTATCGACCGCCTTGTCGCCGATGACTTCCGCTAGGCGACCACTTGCCTGCCTGCGTGCTAAATCCATTTGGAATAGACGATCTTGCGCTTGGACATAACCTTGTGTGCGATATAGGTCTTCATCCGAAGCGGCATTGATATGCGGTACCCCATTCTTATCTCGTGTAACAACTACTTCTTGTTCAATGAATGTGACTTCATGCTCTCCCGCTTCAAGTGGTTTTGATTTAAGAATGTAAGCGTTTGCAAATATAGCGATCAGTACTGCTACGATTGACAGTATACTAAGCGCCCAAAGCGTTATTTTTTTACCTCTTCCCATGCCATTACCCCCTTCTGTACAGCTTAGTATACTATTAATATATTGAAATTACTTTAGTTTTTATTGTTTAGGGGGAAGGATTAAAAGTAATTTTGAAATTTGATTCGGTGGCATAAGTGTGAAGGAGGAGCATTTTTAATGAAAGCAGATGATACTTATAGTGCATATTTAACTTTGGTTTGTAATTAATTTCGCATCTGATCTTGAACTACTGGAATTAAACTGTATTCAAAGACAACAGTATTTTACGCACTGCCGCGTATAAAGGACATAGATCCATTCGCTCTTAAAACCACGCAAAAAAGAATATCCTTTAATGAAGTAGCTTCATTTTAAGGACATTCTTTTTTGTTTTTCATTATCGGGATTCGAAAATTTTTTGGATGACGTGATTGTTATTTGCTTTACCGAAGTTTTTATGAATACAGCTTTGTGGCTTTTCACTCAAAATAGACGCGAAGCTTTTGGCCAATTCCGCTTCCCCTGCCACATGCACTTCTTTCCAGCCGCGCTTCTTTTTCATATTCCCTACCACAGAGCCCATATCCTTATAAAAACGATCTAAGTTCTCTTTCAATCGATGGTCAAAACCGTCTGTATGTCCTCCTACTCCCCGCTGTATGGAAGACTTAACCCCTTTTTGTTCTTTCCAGACATCAAGACCCGAATCGAATTCATAGACCTTTTCATCATGGACTCTCCCCATTGCCGTATCCAAAATCCGAACATCGCTGTAACTTGGGAGTATAATTCCCGCTTCTGGATATGCTTTTAACATATACTCCAATTCATCAGTCATTGCTCGTTCTTCCCAGTGAAAGCTTGTTTTCACCGCTACTTGGACATAATGTACTGACCAAATTTCAGGATTTGCAGCAGCAAAAATGATTGCCCCTTTTGCCAAATCATTTTGTTTATCTTCAATTTCCTTCATGACTTTATCTTTCAATGAACGAAATGAAGATAATTCCTTTTCATTTCCTGACGCCACGAGGTATTCATCAAGCCTCTTTAATCCAGACTTCAAATGAATTCTCCATGCAGCTTGCTGTTGTTCAGGATCTGCAGGATTCGTGTTCAAGTATACTGATAGCACACAACGGTCATCACAGCGAAACGCCTTCAATTTTTTTAACTCTTCGCTAATGTTCATCCATTCATCCTCCTTATTCCCTCAGCAATAGCATGCCCGACAAAGTGAATATTACAAGGGGAGAAGTATTGTGAATTTTTTCAAAAAAAAGCAGTGCGCTTTCGAATGAAAGAAACACCGCTTTTACACTTAGTTAGTTATGCTTTTGGCTTGTCTTTTGGATAATACGAGAGCCACAACAATAATGATTGCGATAGACAAGAATATCGTATATACACTGCCTGTTATGCCCGCTACTATAAATCCGATGAATGCAGCAACTGCATTTAATAATGCATAAGGAAATTGCGTTTTTACGTGATCAATATGATCCGCGCCAGCGCCTGTGGAGGATAAAATGGTCGTATCGGAAATCGGTGAACAATGATCTCCAAAAATCCCACCTGACAACACAGCTCCAATACAAACAAGCATATGCGCATCCAGTGCTACTGCCATTGGGATAGCAATCGGAAGCATAATAGCGAACGTTCCCCAAGACGTACCAGATGCTATCGCCATGATTGCACCTACAACAAATAATATGGCCGGTATGATGAATGCTGGAACGTTTCCTTGCATCACTTCTACGATATAATTCGCAGTTCCCATTTCACCGATGACTTGACCAAGCGCCCACGCTAACACAAGTGTTGTCGCTACATACACCATTTTCTGCATGCCCATCGTGTAAATATCAACAGTTTCACCAAACTTCTTAATTTTGAAAATCAGCATCAGTACTACAATGGTGATTGCTGCAAATAAGTAGGCCGTGCTAAGTGATACTCGGAAATCTCCCCCTGGAACCGGCTCAAAAGGAAATCCGAAAGAAACAAGTAAACCAAATAATGTTACAAACAATACA
Source organism: Sporosarcina sp. P26b (assembly GCF_002743245.1). Taxonomy (NCBI): domain Bacteria; kingdom Bacillati; phylum Bacillota; class Bacilli; order Caryophanales; family Caryophanaceae; genus Sporosarcina; species Sporosarcina sp. P26b. Next base: position 14,298 of record NZ_PDYW01000011.1, on the reverse strand, counting down.
AGCAATGGTAACCATACTAAGATGGCACGGCTTTCAGTTGTATATTCATCTGTAATTTCGGGTTTACGTAACGGCTTAGATTCTGGCCAGTATAGCTGACCTGTCTCACGTACACGACGCTCAGCTTTCCCCATTGGCCCAAAATCTAGTTTCGTCAACGCAATGACTGGAACTAAAAGAACGGCTAATATAGCATAAAATTGAAACGGAATTACTGCAACTAGCGTACTGAACTCAGAATCTGCAATATTTAAATTATCAAATTCCGCACGGATTAATCCCATAATATACACGCCCCACCCAATGAACGGAATTAATACCGCAACTGGTGAAGAAGTAGAATCGATAATCCATGCAAGTTTTTCACGAGAAATCTTTGCTTTATCAAAGATCTTTTCAAAAACGGGCCCAACAATTAATGGAGTTCCTAAGTCCGAAAAGAAAATAATTATTCCACCGAACCAAGCGCCAAGTTGTGCTCTAGCCCTAGTAGTAAAAAACTTTGCCGAAGAAGTTGCAAGTGCTGCACCGCCACCTGACTTTTCCATCAGGGCGACAAATCCGCCGATAAAGAACAGAAGAACTAGTACGGCTGCATTATAACCGTCTGTAAGTTGCGGGAATAAGTAATCTCCTATTGTAGATGTAGTAGCAGTTAGCGGATTACCCCCAACTAGAAGAAGCACACCAATAAAGACCCCTGAGAATAAAGCAATGATGACGTTCTTCGAGATGATCGCTAAGATGACCGCGACTAGTGGCGGTAAAAGCGAGAGTATTCCCATATGATCCATAGTTATTTACTCCTTCGTTTATGTAATTACTTGCATATACATGCAGTTTGCAGACTACTTTAGTATAAATAGTTACGCGAAGGATAGCAATGAATTATCAAAATTGACCAATTTTTAAAAAACGTGCCGTCAATTCAGCAACTTCTTTCTGATGATGGATTTCTTTATGACCATAAGGCAACGTAATGAAATCAGATAACCCTGGATAATGTACTGAATTCAGCTCTATTCTTCCGTCATTTTCACCTGACAGTAATTTTCCGAGCCATAAATGATTTCGGTTTCCTGCGATTGCACCAATCGAAACAGGACTGATATCTGGTAGGTTCATCTGCTCAATATACACTGCATTTAGGGACTGCAGCGTCTTATAGTATTCGGTATAGCCATTGATTTTACTCGCAACGTGTGCAAGCTGACTTCCTCGGTTCGGCGTAGCAATTTGTACACAGCGACCAATTGAATCAATCCAATCGGTTTCCTGCAATACTTTTCGAATTAGTAAACCACCCGTACTATGTCCAACCAGATGAATAGGCGATTCTCTCTGTAATGCCATATCGAATAAAGTTTTTTCCACAAGAAAAAAAGAATGATCGAATTCATGACGGGTTAACGGTAAATCGAGTGACCGACAATGAAAGCCATAGTGTTCCAAATGGCTGGACAACGTCTGCATGTCCCGGGAAGTTTTATTAAAACCATGAAGTAAAAGAACTTGTTCTTCCATGCGATCACCCCTTACTGATTAATTTCTCGCTTCAATCTTTTTTATAAGTTCCATCGTTTGTCGATTCAACTTCTCTACATCTACTTTGTCCTTTTGAACATCATTTATTTGATATTGTTGCTTTAGCAGTAATATCCTTTCAACACTTTCATTGATTCGTTTTTCCGTTAGTGTTCCTTCATCAATTGCTTTTTGTAATGCGGTTAGTATTTCGTTTACTGGCGTATAGTTATGCCCAACAAGCAATATGTCTCCTCCGGCTTGAATGGATCGAACTGCCGCTTCTCCAATCGCATAGTTCTTACCAACGGCCCCCATGACCAAATCATCGGTAATGACTACACCATCAAACTGTAATTCATCACGCAATAAGTCTTGAATGATCTTTTTGGAAAATGAAGCAGGTATTTTTGGATCATAGGCTTCTACAATTAAATGGCCGACCATTACTGCTTTTACTCCACCATCAATAGCTCGCTTAAAAGGAGGCAATTCCACTTTCTGCAGTCGCTCCTTATTATGTTTGATCACTGGCAAATCAATATGTGAGTCTACACTCGTATCACCGTGTCCCGGAAAATGCTTCACGACAGGAATGACATGTTGCGACATCATTCCATTCGCTTGCTGAATTCCAGCCTTACTGACTAACTGCACATCAGCACCATACGAGCGATCACCAATCACTGGATTATTCGGATTGCTGTCAACATCAAGTACAGGTGCAAAATCCATATTCAAGCCAAACGCACTCATTTTACGTCCGATTAACTCACCGACATCATAAGCATATTTCCCATTTTCAACATGTCCGATTTTGCGATTGGAAGGTGTTTTCACAAGCGCCTTCGGTAATCGGGTAACCCGTCCACCTTCCTCATCTGCACTAATGAACAATGGCGTATCGGCGTTTGTATTGGCTTGTTTCAAATCATTGATCAAATCTAACGACTGTGACACCGATTCGAAATTCCGTTTAAATAAAATAATGCCACCCACATGTTTATCCTGAATCAATGTCTTGGCTACCGAATCCAGCTGTGGTCCTTGCACGCCTATCAATAGTAACTGACCAAGTTTTTCATCTAGCATCATCTTCTGCAATACATTCTGAACTTCCACACTTGGCTTATGAACAACAGCAACTTCCTCGATTATTCCACTCTTCTCTGAAGTGGAAAATATAATGGTTAACTGATATTCGTCATTCAGTTCATACACAAAAGCCGGTTTACCTTCTTCAACCACTAGTTCATCTGCTGATCCCAACACTTCCTCAGTTTGAGAAATTGTTATGTCATCAACTGTTGAATCCAATGAACGTAATGTATATACCTGATTGTTCTCAGTCAAACGAAGTTTCAGCTGTTGTTTTTCATACTTCGCATATATCCCATTACTATCGCGTTCAATTTTATCCGCTTCGCCCAACTGCTCTTGAACGGTTCTAAAGTGTGTTTCCCCTACTTCCCACTGTTGATTCGGAAGCTGTCCTTTTTCAGCAGCGTCGCGGATGGCAATCAGCGCCTGCTTGTTCTGTTCTTTTTGTTTATTTTCTTGCTTAGGTTCTTCATTCTTAACGCTTTCTTGAATGGAACATCCTGTTATGACGATAAAGAGTGCACTGATCACGAGTAACTTTAAAAATCTACATAGTTTCCGCATAGTTCACCTCTTCTTTTAGTCATGATACCATTTTTCAGATAGTTATTGATATCGCAAGCTGTTGCATAAAACCTCGACTTTTGTTCATCCTAGTCGATAGGAGGTGGACGAATATGTCGAATAAAAATAGTAAGAAAACGATGAATGAACGGACGCACAATCCGCTGAGTACGTATGAAAACAAAAACAAAGAAGCTAGCAATAGTAATAATCAACATCCAGAAGGCCACTCACCAGAAGAGTTTTCTGCAGAGTTTGGATCTAGGCCAAGAAATAAGAAGAAAAAATAAAACAACTGCTGTATTCTGAAAATAGAATACAGCAGTTGTTTTATTTTACCCTATTTCATTTAGCCTACTATGACGTCTTCCATACCAGTCTCCCACTTTATTGTATAAAGAGGCAAGTACTTGCTGGAATAGCATACCGAAAACGACTGGCATTGCCACTTTAGCTGGGAAGAACGTCGTGGCGATAACTACACCTGTTGCGATATTACGCATTCCGCCAACAAACATGAATGTCGTGACAATGACAGGATCCCTCCAAAGTAAATGTGCCAGCAATAACGCTGAGGCATAGCCGGTTAGCGCAATGAAAAGTACCATAGAAATAATGCCAACAAGTTCTAGCGTAATCTTCTGTACATAAGGTGCTACCGCACTACCATTAATCGCAACAATCGCAAACAGACTCAATTTAGAAAACGGTGCTAAGCGAGGTCCCCATTTTTTTTGGACGCTGCCTTTCGATAATTCATTTAATGCAATACCTACTATCGTAGGTAATACAATCATCCATAGTAAATTTAAAATCAATGACATATTATCGATTGTGATACGTTCTCCAACGACAATGTGAATAATCGTTGGTAAGACGATGGGTGCTAATAGCGTATCAATTAAAATAATGGACAAACATAACGGTAAATTCCCTTTTGAAATGGTTACCCAGATTACACTTGTAACACCTGTAGGTATAGCAACTGCCAATACGAAGCCGACTGTCAGTAAATGATCATCAAAAAAGATGGTAGATAAAAAGTAAGCCCATGCAGGCATGATCATATGCAAAAATGCGATGCTCATTAACACAACTCCTGGATGCTTGCTTACCATACGCACTTCTTTCACATTCATACCTAGACTACCCACGAATGTCATGAATGCAAACAACCACGTGACGATAAATAACAGCTGTTCTCCTACTTGATGAAACAGTACACCCACTACTAAGCTGAGTGGTGTTAAAATGGCGATCCATCGTTGTAAAAATGTATTCAAATCACTTAACATACAATTCCCTTCTTTAAAGCCCGACATCAGTGTTGATATAGTCGTATTCTAGCATAGTCGTTTGCCTGAGAGTAAATACTCTTCCCTAATGAACAAAATACATGCATAAAAAACCCGTAGCGCTGAATCGCTACGGGATGTTGTTTTGAATTTATTTTGTGTATGAAAGAACTGCGTATTTACTGAAGTTCTTCATTGCGTCAGTTGCTTCTGCTTTCTCAGCGTATTCAAAAATCCGTACGTTTTCTTGACCAAATAATGTAATTACCCACATGTTTTCCAGTCTCCTTTTAATTTGTATGGTTATTCTTGCCATAAAATCTGAAGTTTAGTACGTGTATGAAAGAACTGCGTATTTGCTGAAGTTTTTCATGGCATCAGTTGCTTCTGCCTTCTCAGCATATTCAAAAATTCGTACATTTTCTTGACCAAATAATGTAATTACCCACATGTTTGTCAGTCTCCTTTTAATTCGTATTGGTATTCTATTGTTAAAAATTGATACTTAGTATGTGTATGTTAGTACTGCGTATTTGCTAAAGTTTTTCATTGCACTTTTCGCTTCTGCTTTTTCAGCGTATTCAAAGATCCTTACGTTTGCTTCATCAAACAATGTGATAACCCACATATTGTGTAGTCTCCCTTTTTGTTTGGCTGCTTATTTCCGAAGAGGAATGGGCTAACCAATTTCTTTTGTTACTCTTATCATACTCTGTTCTACAACAAAAGAAAGCGGTATGTGAAGCATTTCACAATTCATTCAAAATCAAAACGCTTACATATGTCAGACTTGTGACTGCAAACGTTTTCTCATTACTATTAGTAGTTTTATGCTCATTTTTTAATTTATATTTTATTTTTTCATTAACACTAAATTACATCTTTCGACAGTGGTTACAAGCTGTCACTTCAAATTAGATATATTTCATCTCTATTTATATGTAAAAAAACCGTAGCAAGTTTCGCTACGGTCAAAGTAATAACTACTTATTTTGTGTAAGAAAGAACAGCATATTTACTGAAATTCTTCATTGCATTCATGGCTTCTATCTTCTCAGTATATTCAAATATTCGTACGTTCGCTTGATCAAATAATGTAATTACCCACATGTTTGTCAGTCTCCCTTTAATTTCGCTTTTTATCATTCATTAATATTAACTATGCGTATGTTCAGTGATTTTTATTTTGTATAGGATAAAACAGCGTACTCATTGTGCTTCTCCATGGCAGTCGTAGCTTCTGCTTTCTCTGCGTATTCAAAGATCCGTACTTTTTCTGTTTCGAACAATGTGATAACCCACATATTGTTCAGTCTCCTTTTTGGTTGTATTTAGATTCACAAGGCGAGAATCTATGACCAACTTTTCTTATTAACCTTAGTATAATATCTTTAGTATGCGTTTTGGTCACATTGTGAAGGTTTTCACAAATCATACAAAGTTAAACCGCTTACATATGACTACTTTGTGAATATTAGTCATTACAGGTTTAGCTGCTCACTACTATTTCTATTGAACACAAATAGAATTTTAAGACATATACTATGATGAAAACGTAAAGAAAGGATGAGTTCAATCAATCAACCTATGCCAAATTTCATATTTACATGTTGGTATCAGCCACTATATGTATTTCCTTGTTTCCATACGTTCCCTTTACGGCAATTGAATCAAGCTGATATCCCACCTGTACTAACACACCGTAATCCAACAGATTTTGGTCCTATGCCCTTCACGATTAATATAGAAGAGGCCGCAAAAAGAAACCAAACATTCCGCACTGTATTATGGACGGGTGACCATTTGCAACTCACACTCATGAGTATTGCGCCTGGAGAGGATATTGGTTTGGAAGTCCATCCCCACGTCGATCAATTTATTCGACTCGAGGAGGGGCATGGAATTGTTCAGATGGGGCGTAGAAAGGATCAAGTAGATTTGGAGAGGCACGTTCAGGATGATGATAGTATTATTATTCCAGCTGGAACTTGGCATAATTTAACGAACACAGGTACTGTACCCATCAAATTATATACTATTTATGCACCGCCAAATCATCCGCACGGTACGGTACATGAAACGAAAGCTATTGCGGAGGAAATGGAGTCCACACATACAACTCACAGCACAGAAATGAAATAATCAAAAGTAACTTTACTACGGTAGAAAAAGTGAAAAAGACAAGACACCTATTTACATGGCGTCTTGTCTTTTTCATTACTATTCATAGTATAAAATTTCTTATAACAATAATAACGCTAAGCTAACTACGATAGAAATTGAGAGGGCAATTTTACTTAATAACACAAGCTCTTCAGTTCTGAACTTTATTACAACTGCCAATATAGCTACAATGCCCATTGCGATAGCTAGTGCTCTCTGCATGGCAAAATCTGTAGGAAAAGCTGTAAATGCTAGGTAGGATAAAAGCAGGCCAAATAACATATTAATTATAATGATACTGTTATTGGATTTACTTTTATATAATACGGTTTGAATTCCTATTGCGATGACTACTAAAATTATATATATGATCCCCAATACGCCTAATGCCATTTGAGTATCCTCCCTTCTACTATAAGATTTACTAATTCAGTAATTGTAACATGAAGTCGATTATTACGATATTTCTACATTCGTTGTTTCTTTAATCCTTCAAATTCAGCAACAGATCTGCAAAACATGAGGATTCAGGTATCATTTATACGCAATAGCAAGATTCCCTTGTACGCAAAAATCCCCTCGGACTATTCGCCAGAGGGAAGTTGAAACATACATCCGTTAGATATAATCCATGCTAACAGACGGCCGATATCTGCTCATTACATCAATAGTGTTTTATCGAACTAAACAATTTAAATTGGCTGGTGGCTGGCCTTTTCAACCTTAAACAATTCATTCAAATAATGATTTATAAATATCCTCTCAGGATCGAGCTTCTCTCTAACCGCAAGGAAATCTGATAGCTTAGGATAAAGTGTTAACAAATCTTCTTTTGTTCGAGTATGCATTTTCGCCCAATGCGGTCTGCCGTCAAATTCTTGCATAATTGATTCCATATCATGAAAGTATTCTTCGTAGGGCATTCCTTTGTACATATGGAAAGCGATATAGGCAGAGTCTCTCTGATAGGAGGGGCTTATCCATATATCATCTGCCTTCACTGTCCTACATTCGATAGGAAAATGAACTTCGTGCTTTTTTGTTACGATACACTCTCGAACTTTCTCCATGGCAGGCTTTAAATTTTCTAGTGGTATGCAGTATTCCATCTCCCTAAATCGAACTAATCTCGGCGTTGCAAATAATTGATAACTATTAGCTCTTTTAGTCGTGGTGCCCACTCCTTTTGCGGACATTCTGCTGAAAAACCGACTACTCTTTGGATATATTCTACATGTTTCTGAGAAAATAAAGAACAAATAGTTTTCCAGTAATAGATTTTTAAAATGATGTAGTGCCATTCTCTGAGGTTTTTGTTCAATGATATTCATTGTCTTCACTTGAACAAGATCTGAATATGGAAACAAATAAAATTCAAAATGGCGGTTCGACTTTATGAGTTGTTCAAGTTGCTGTGCCAGTTGAGTAAATCCAATTTTCCGACTCTTGTATTCGTAGATTGGACAAGGAATAATTTTTATGGTGACTTTTACGATAATGCCAAGAAGCCCCAGTGATACAAGACACGCCTTAAAATATGTAGGGTTGCTTTCTTCTGAGATTGTTAGAATTTCACCCGACCCAGTTACTAATACAACCTCTACTACTTGGGTTGAAATATTTCCAAATGCTACTCCTGTGCCATGGGTGCCTGTAGAAATAGCCCCTGCTATGCTCTGTACATTCACATCCCCTAAATTCTCCTGCGCATACCCTAGCTTACCTAATTCTTCACCAATTTGAAACAACCGGGTCCCACCAAGTACTGTAGCGTAACATTCTTCTTCATTTATGGTCTCGATCCCGCTTAAATGATCAAGGGAAACTAGCCACTCACTGGTCTGAACTAAACTTGTAAATGAATGTCCAGCCCCTACTACTCTTATTCTCTTATTTTGTTTTGAGGCTTCTTTTACGAGCTTGCAAATATCTTCAATTGAGGTGGGGTAAAATATATTCTCAGGAGTACTTTCACTTGTATGTGCCCAATTCTTCCATGTCTTTCTCTCATCCTTTTTCATCATATAAAACATACTCCCTCTCCCCGATATGTTTTATGCCGCCCAACTATTTGTTGGTCAGATATACATACAATCTCTTGAAAGCGTTCACAAACTTCTCCCGCTTTTGCAGCGCGAAAAATAACGGCATCTCCAATTTCTAGTGTCACATTTTCATAATGTACCGGTGTTTGAACCTCGCCCGCTCCTTCTAAATCAAGCAACTTCCCGCCTACCGGATATACTGGCTGCGGTTCCTTATCCTTACCGGGTGGACCCGATGATACATATCCTCCACCGTGACAGGTGTATATATTGGGCGCAGGTTTCCGAACAATAGGTAAAGCGTAAAACAATGCCGGCTTGTATAAAAAGCCATTATAATAATCAAATAGCTTTGGTGAATAAAAACCAGATCCTACTGCAACCTCTGTAACAACATCTTCTTTAGTCGTTGAATCGAGACTTCCAGTACCGCCTCCATTAACTAATGGCAGTGAAAATCCCTCTTGTCTTAGTGCATGAACTACTTTGTTTCTTCGCTCTTCTACTTCCTTAATTGATTTCTTTTTTAAGAATTCTATAACACTATTTTTCAACCGTTGAGAAGGGACTTTATCTCCTACCCCTGCAATTTGAGCTTCATAGCCCATTATTCCAATGAGCTCTAGGTTCTGTAATTGTTTAATTTTTCTAGCAAGCTCTAATACTGCTGTAGAATCTTTCAGTGGCGATCTTCTTACACCAAAATGAAGATTAAAAAAGGTTGTGCTCATGTCAACATCAATACAAAGATAAAAACTCCCCTTTGTTTCCTTAGCAATATGATTGAGATGGTCAACATGCTCAGCTGCATCTACCATACAAATAATAGTTTTCCCTTTAGAGTTCAGAATTGAAATATCAGATAAGGCTTTTTTGTCCCAGCAAGGATATGCTATTAAAATATCGTCCAATCCTTTTTCAACAAGAAAAACGGCTTCCTCTGGGCTGTAGCACATTACCCCTTGGAACACAGAACTGGAATCTAAAATTTTCTTAATAACCTCTACAGAACGAATAGATTTTGTAGCGATCCTTATCTTTTTTCCATTACCATAACTTGCAATTTGTCTACAGTTCTCCTCAAAAGCAGGCAGATCCAACAGCAAAGCTGGAAGTGAAATTTCTTCTGGAATTTTGTTGGAATGCATATACTTCACCTCTCTTTCATTACTCATCATTCTATTCTTTTAGTATAATATTAATACCATACCACGTAAATAACTTTCTATTGCAATTTATTTGACAAATAGCTTGATTTCCCTTTACTACAATTAAAAAGACTTCGCAAGCACCGCCCTTAGTCGTCCTTTAACGAAGAAAAAATATACATGATGAGCAATTTAGTTAATAGTGTTTTCATCAGATGTTTTAACGTCTACTTTTTATTAAAAGATGAAATTATAAAGGTAATAAATTTTATTGACATAGGTTCCTTCCTGTTAAAAAAGCAACTATATTTTTGTTAAATAAACTCGGTTCCAGTACGTCAAAAAATCCCTCGGAACATTCGTCCGAGGGAACATAAAATATACTTCCTGTTTAAGTAAAATCTCCAAATATCATTACTACCAACTTATTTCAACTCTATCAACGCCACGCACTCGACATGACTACTATGCGGGAACATATCAACCGGTTGGACTTCCTTCGTGCGATAGCCACCATCTTCTAGAATGCGTAAATCCCGCGCCAATGTTCCTGGATTACAAGATACATACACAATCTTCTTCGGTTTATAAGCTAAGATAGTTTCTAATAATTTTTCATCGCATCCTTTACGTGGTGGATCAACGACTAATACATCAAACTCTTTACCTTGCGCGTACCATTTGGGGATGATTTCTTCTGCTGGCCCCGCTTCAAAATGAGCGTTAGTAATATGGTTTAGTTCTGCGTTACGCTTTGCATCTTCTATCGCCTGTGGCACTATTTCGACTCCGTATACTTCCTTCGCTTGTTTAGCCAAGAACAATGTAATCGTTCCGATCCCACAATACGCATCTACTACTGTTTCATTTCCAGTCAGGTTCGCATAATCAAGTGCCTGTTGATACAACACTTCTGTTTGTACAGGATTTATTTGGTAGAAAGAACGTGCTGAAATCTCAAATTCAGTTTCTCCAATCCGATCAATAATGACATCCGTACCATATAGCTGGATCATTTCATTGCCCATAATGACGTTCGTATTCGCTGTATTCACATTTTGCATAATAGATGTCACATTCGGTAAATGTTGCTGAATTAATTCGACTACCGCGTCTTTTTGCGGGAATTTTTTATGTCGAGTTACAAGTACAACCATTACTTGACCCGTCTGGCGTGCTTTTCTAACGATTAAATGACGTAGCATGCCTTTGTGTGTATGTTCATCATATGTCTCGATACCAAGTTGCTGTAGTTTATATTTCAGCAAAGTCATCAATTCATCGGCTTCTTCCGTCTGTATCAAGCATACATCCGTATCCACGATATGATGAGTACGCGCTTTATAAAAGCCTGTGATTACTCGATCATTCTCTGTGTCAAATGGTATTTGTGATTTATTACGGTAGCGCCATGGATCATCCATACCTTTCACTTCGTGTACTGGTACGTCTGGCAGCTTAGCAATGCGGTCCATTACATCACGTACTGTTTTGCGTTTTTGTATCAACTGGCTCTCGTAGGATAAATGCTGTAACTGGCATCCTCCACATGTCGGGAATACATGACAAGGTGGTGTCACACGGGAAGTAGATGGTTCCACAATATTGATTAATTTGGCGAATCCATATTTCTTCAATGTCTTCAATACATGTACATCAACTGTTTCCCCGGGTAATGTTCCTTGAATGAATAAAGGATAGCCCTCTACTTTCGCTACGCCCGCTCCATCATGTGTTAGATCTTCTATAGTCACTCGAATTTTTTCATTTTTATTTACTGCAAAGCTCATGATTTTTCCTCCATCTTTCAGATACTTCTAGTGTACCATGGGAAGCCAAGAAAAAAACAGACGTAATCATACGTCTGTTTTTTTACTGTTTTTATACTCATTCTTTGTCACTGCATCGTCTTTCAAAACCACAAAGAACGATAGTACGATACCTGCGATGATGACTAAAAAAGGTGCATAGAAAATCAAAAATTCATTCATCTTAATGCCCCCTTATGCATGATGGTTTTCTTTTCCTTTTACATACTCTTTATTGAATAGGAACATACGTAATAGTAAATACAATGATGGGATTAGCAGAAGTAATCCAAATACAAACGCCACGATTAAAGCAATCGCCATAGCTTGGTTCGTGAAACTATCGTAAATAGTCAAATACGGGTAGAGCAAGTATGGATAATGCGAAGCACCATAACCAAAGAAGGCAAATATGAATTGTCCTATTAGTAAACCGAATGCTAGACCATATTGCCGCTGTTTCCAGATAAGATAAACCGTTCCTAAGAACAGTAAAAACGATAGTAGAAACATCGGCCAGAATCTTTGAATATTCTCATAGTGTAGCGGGTTATGTTTACGTAATTCAAATATAATCCCGCCTGCAGCGACGATCGTTGGCAATGCCCAGATAAGCGCATACTTCCTTAACAGTTGCGTCGCCTCTGAATCCTTGGCTTTATTCGCATACCATGTCAAAAATGCGGATGAGATATACAGTGTGGCCGCTATGCTTAGTACGACAATCGACCAAGTAAGCGGACTTGTGAACAACTTCCAGTAATCTAAAACCGGCTGACCATTTACCAATTCGATAAATCCTCCTTCAGAAATCGTCAGTACAATTGACAATGACGCAGGAAGTAGTAAACCCGTTGAACCGTAAGCGAATGAATACCCTTTGTGACCACGAGCTCCATACGTTTCGAATGCATAATACGAACCTCGAATCGCCAAAAGGATAATGGCAAAACTAACCGGTACTAACAAGGTAGTCCCGTAATAGAAGGCGGTTTTTGGGAAGAATCCAATAATCCCCACGAAGAAGAATACTAGAAATACATTCGTTACCTCCCAAACTGGTGACAAATAACGCTGAATGACATGAGTCAATATTCGCTGTCGGCCTGTAAATAAACTATATGCGTTGAAAAAACCTGCTCCGAAATCAATCGCACCGATCAAGATGTAGCCGAATAAGAACACCCACAACACCGTAATTCCTAGAATTTCGATATTCATAGAATGTCACCGCCTTTCTCTCGCTGTCGATCTATAATTTCTTGTTCTACAGGATTTCTGATGAACATTCTTCTTAAAACGACTATACTGCCGATACCGAGGACGAGGTATAGAAGCGCAAAGAGTACAAGCATCGTCGGTACCTGACCACTAGTAGTTGCACCCTCAGACGTCCGCATAATATTACGTAATATCCACGGTTGACGTCCTACCTCTGCTAACCACCAACCCGCTTCGAGTGAAATGAAAACGAGTGGTCCTGCTATGACAATGAGCCATCGGAATAAGCGAGACTCAACAAATGACCATCTTCGCCACATACCAATCCAGTATACAGCTGCCAACGTCATCAATAACATTCCGATTGTTACCATAATATCAAAGAGGTAATGAATATATAGTGGTGGTGTATCCTCTTCAGGAAACTGATCCAATCCGACGACTTCAGCACTAGGTACACCGTGCGCTAAAATAGAAAGGGCATACGGTATTTTAATGGCGTATTTAACTTCGCCATCGTCCAGCACACCGTATAAAATTAAAGGAGCATTTTCTTCCGTTTCAAAATGCCATTCGGCTGCTGCCAACTTTTCAGGTTGATACTCTGCTAAATACTTACCTGATAAATCACCAATCAGCGCTGCACTGACACTAAAAATGAATCCAACTTTTAAAGTCAGGTATAAGGCTTTTTTATGATAGACATGATTTGAACCACGCAACAGACGAAACGCGGCAATGGCAGCCAATAAAAATGCAGATGTCATATAAGCTGTACCAACTACGTGTGCCACTTTTGTCGGCATAGCAGGATTAAACATTGCCACAAGCGGGTTGACGTTAATCAATTCCCCATTAACTAAATTAAAGCCTTGCGGCGCATTCATGAAAGCATTTACAATGGTGATGAATACCGCAGAGAATGATGCTCCAAGCGCGACTGGAATAAGTAGTAGAAAATGTTTCTTTTGATTCTCAAAACGATCCCATGTATATAAGTAAATACCGAGAAATATCGCTTCAAAAAAGAAGGCAAATGTCTCCATAAATAATGGTAAGGCAATCACATTACCAGCCAGCTCCATAAAATTAGGCCACAATAAAGACAGTTGCAACCCAATTGCTGTTCCTGTCACGACCCCAACAGCTACAGTAATAACGAAGCCGCGCGCCCAACGTCTAGCTAGCAAGATATAATGCTCATCGTTCTTTTTAATCCCCACCCATTGAGCTAGCATAATCATGAGTGGAACACCGACCCCAATGGTTGCATAGATAATGTGAAATGATAATGTTAGTTCAGTCAATATCCTAGAATAAAAAACGGGATCCATACGAGCCACCTCCTACTGTCCCAATTGTCCCTGCACGAAATACATAATCTTCACCGAATAATTCTTTAGTATAGTTATGTGCGTGTGACTGATAC